>DFHZ01000063.1 GCA_002371985.1 Ruminococcaceae bacterium UBA3710
GGGTATGAACCGCATGCTCTAGCCAACTGAGCTATACAGCCAAATAGCCGTATTGCCTTACGGCGACTTTGTTATTATAAATGCTTTTAACTCATTTGTCAAGTATAATTTAAAAAAAGCAACTAATTTTTTTCTTTTGGAAAAAACAAGAAAAATCCCCGATAAAAAATCGGGGATTTAGTCTTAAAAAAGCATCAGGCCTCTGAGAAAGAATCTTTGCCTACGCCACAAAGCGGACAAGTAAAATCATCCGGCAAATCGGCAAATTTAGTTCCGGGAGCAATTCCGTTTTCGGGGCTTCCTAATTCTTCGTCGTACTCGAAGCCGCATACATCGCAAACATATTTCATAGTTCTCGTTTCCTTTCTGAAAATTTATTTTTAACCGATTGGTTCAAAATCAGCAACACCGTGTTTACAAAGCGGACAAATGAAATCGTCCGGAAGTTCGTCGCCCTCGTAAACATAACCGCAAACCTTACAAACATAACCCTTTTTGCCGTCTACCTGCGGTTTCGGTTTAACATTTTCCTGATAGTAGGTATATGTCATAGTTTCTTTATCGGACAAAACTCTTGCTTCTGTTACACTGCAAATAAACATACCGTGCGTATCAAGGTCAACATAGTCTTCAACCTTTAATGACATAAATGAGTTGATATATCTTGGCAGGAAAGCAAGACCGTTATCGCTCTTTAAATAATCAAAGCCGTCGAATTTATCGGTATTTCTTCCGCTTTGGAAGCCAAATCTTTCAAATACGGAGAATGGGGCTTCTGTCGATAAACAGTTTACATTCATAACACCCGTTTGCTTTATAACATGGTGAGAATAATTTTCTTTATTTATGCAAACGGCAATACGGTTAGGAGAATTTGTTACCTGAGTAACGGTATTAACGATTAAACCGTTATCTCTTTTGCCGTCATTCGATGTTACAACATAAAGACCGTATCCGATATTGAATAATGCGGTTAGGTCATTCTTGTTTGCCGTTTCGTCGCTTTGAGCAATATAATCTTTTGAAAGTTCGTTTGCCAAAGCCTCAATCTGATTCATATTTTCGTCATTTAAAGCAGAAAGTATTCTGACATTATTTTCGGTATAAGTTATGTTTTTAAGCGGTTCTAACATACCCTTCATAACCTTTAATGCCATAGGAGCCCAACTGCCGTTTTCTATAAAACCGATAGTTTTATTTTTATATCCACGCTCTACAAGGTGGGTGATAAACTCACGCATAAACGGGAAAATCTCGGCATTATAGGTTGTAGTTGCCAAAACAATTCTCCCGTATCTGAACGCGTCTTCAACGGCTTCTGCCATATCAACTCTTGCAAGGTCGTTGACTACAACTTTAGGGCAACCTTTAGCCTTTAATTTTTCGGCTAAAATATCAACCGCCTTTTTGGTGTTGCCGTAAACAGAGGTATAGGCTATCATTATACCGTCGCTCTCAACACCGTACGAGGACCATATATTATATAAATTAAGATAGTATCCTAAATTTTCGGTTAAAACGGGTCCGTGAAGCGGACAGATGGTAGCAATATCAAGAGAGGAAGCCTTTTTAAGCAGGGCTTGTACCTGTGCACCGTATTTACCGACAATACCGAAATAATATCTTCTCGCTTCACATGCCCAATCTTCTTCGACATCTAAAGCACCGAATTTACCGAAACCGTCGGCAGAGAACAATACCTTGTCCTTTGAGTCATAGGTTACGATAACTTCCGGCCAATGCACCATAGGAGCAGTTACAAAAGTTAAAGTATGTTTGCCGAGTTCTAATGTATCGCCTTCGCCTACGACAATTCTTCTGTCCTCAAACTCGGTTCCGAAGAAGTTTTTCATCATGGCAAATGCCTTAGCAGACGAAACAACAATGGCATCCTTGTAGTTATCAAGGAAGTTTTGTATATTTGCCGAATGGTCGGGCTCCATATGTTGAACTACAAGATAATCAGGTTTTCTGCCGTCGAGTGCTTTATCAAGATTATCAAGCCATTCGTGGGTAAAGTTTTTGTCAACAGTATCCATAACGGCAATTTTTTTATCCATAATTAAATATGAGTTATATGCCATACCGTTAGGAACATCGTATTGACCTTCAAAAAGGTCGATTTTGTGGTCGTTTACTCCTATATAGAGTATATCGTTTGTGATTTTCATAAAAACTCCTTTTAAAAACAGGAAATATTCCTATTATTTTCTCTCAAAATAATAACATAGTTTAAAAATATAGTCAAGATTAAAAAAGCATATTTTCCATAACAAACAATTTAATGTATATATTGAATGGTTGCTGAATATTATTTAATAACAAAATAATATTTTGGAGAGGACTTTATGGAGCAGAATATACTTAAAACAGGTGTAATAACCAATAAAACAGTCTATTGTGATTCGGTTGAGCAAAGTGTAGATACAGACTTTTCATTGCCTGATTACTGCAATGATATTGCAAGAATACTAAAGTGCAAGGCGGTGCCGAGGGTATCGCTTAAAACAGTATCGGGCAAGACGGTTACGATTGACGGAACGGTCAATATAACAGTATTTTACAGCGATGAAGACGGAAGAATAAATTCTTATAATCAGACCTATCCGTTTGAAAAAACAAAGGAAACCGATTCAGACCTTGACGATGCAAATGTAAAAGTTACGGCAAAATGTGAATATATGAATTGCAGAGCCGTTACGAGCAGAAAAATAGATATTCATGGGGCTATCGGTATAAAGATTTGTGCAAAAAAGAAGAACGAAACCGAAATTATTTCCGATATAGACGACTGCCGTATAGAAACACTCAGAGGAACGGCACCTCAGACATCGCCTACGGGGTATGCGGAAAAATATTTGATAATAGAAGAAGATGTAGAACTGTCGTCCGAGAAAGACGGAGAAAAAATTTTCTGCTACGATGCAGTGTCAACAGTTAAAGAAGCGAAGATAATCAACGGAAAAGTTTTAATAAAAGGCGAAATGGACTTAAAACTGAAATATTTAAGCGATGAAAAGATAAAGAGTTTTAATACATCTATACCGTTCAGTCAGGTTTTGGATATTGAAACCGCGGGAGAGGGTTGCGAGGTATCTGCAAAATCGGAAGTGGGTTTTGTAGAAGTAACTCCGAGAACGGACTCTTCGGGTAATTTTAATATTGTTTCGGTCAATGCAAAGGTTTTGGTTAGTGCAAAAACATATTGCAACAATGATATTCCCGTAATTCTTGATGCATATTCGAGAAAGAATTTGTGCGAAATTGAAAAGGAGAATATTAAATTCAGCCGACTTGTAAAAAACATAAACGAAACATTTAATTGCAAAAAAAATATAAGCGTAGATTCGGGCAGTATTTCGTCTGTGCTTGATAATTGGTGCGATGTAAAAATCGGCGAAAGCGGTTTTGACGGCAATTATATGTTTATAAACGGAAGCGTTACGGTATCGTTTATAATCGAAGATTCCGACGGTGTAGCATCATATTTTGAAAAGCCTATTGAATTTACCTACAAATACCCGATAGAGGGCGAAGATTTAAGATGCGAACCCGAAATAACAATTTCTTCGTGCAGTTATACGATAATTTCTACCGATTCTATCGAGGTGAGGGTAGACCTTAATATAAAAGGAGCAATTTATAAAGACTGCGAAATGTCGATAATTACCGAAATATCTTCGGGGGAAGAAACAAACGATAGAGGTCAAAATTCCGCTATGATAGTTTATTTTGCTTCGGAAAATGAAAACCTATGGGATATTGCAAAAAAATACCTTGCGTCAATATCCGAAATAAAGACAATAAACGGCATAAGCGACGAAACTTTTAAAGAAGAAAAAACAATACTCATTCCGCTTTCTTAAAATTTTACCGTATATTGTGTACTATGGTACACAAATATACGGTTTTTTTCTTGTAATTTACAATATGTTGTGTTATACTGTACTAAATATATAAGGATAGGTGGTAAAATATAATGAAATGTCCGTATTGTTCATACGAAGAGAGTAAAGTTATTGATTCAAGACCTACCGATGAGGGAGAAAAAATCAGACGCAGGAGAGAGTGTCTTAAATGCGGAAAGCGTTTTACAACTTATGAAATGATAGAAAATATGCCGATTATTGTAATCAAGAGGGACCGTTCGAGAGAAACATTCGTAAGGGAAAAACTTATGAACGGAATGCTTCGTGCTTGTGAAAAAAGACCTGTTTCTATCGAGATGCTCGAAAAAGCGATTGACGATATAGAAACATCTATTCAAAACTCGCTTGACAGGGAAGTAACAAGCGAAAAAATCGGCGAACTTGCTATGCAAAAACTAAGGGAAATTGACGAGGTTGCTTATGTAAGATTTGCTTCGGTTTACAGGCAGTTTAAGGATATAAGCACCTTTATGGACGAATTAACAAAACTTATAAATAAAAGCAAATAAACGGAGAAATTTTAATGAACGAGAATGAAAAATTAGCGGAACTGCTATTGCCTAATATAGATAAAACACCCGAATATTATGAAAATTTGTATAAAGACAGAAATTTACCTGAGGGCTCAAGGGTTACAAGGGTTGCTCCAAGCCCGACGGGATACCTTCATTTAGGAACACTTTTCACAGCCCTTGTAAACAGAATAGCAGCAACTACCTCAAAAGGTGTTTTTTTTACAAGAATTGAGGACACGGATAAGAAAAGAGAGGTAGAGGGCGGAATTGAAAATATAATTGACGGGCTTAACCGTTTTGGTATTACGATAGACGAAGGTTTTATAAGCGGTACCAAGGAAGAGGGCAATTACGGTCCCTACCAGCAGTCTAAACGAGCCGAAATATATCAGACCTATGTAAAAGACCTCATAAAAAAAGGTCTTGCATATCCTTGCTTTTGTACTGCCGAAGAATTAGAGGCAGCAAGAAAAGTTCAGGAAGCGAATAAAATAAGAACAGGTTACCACGGTGAATATGCAAAACACAGAAATATAACATTTGATGAGGCAAAAGCACTTGTAGACGAGGGAAAACCTTTTGTCATAAGACTTAAATCTCAAGGCAGTGAAGAAAATAAGATTGTCTTTGAAGATATGATAAAGGGAAAAATAGAAATGCCCGAGAATGACGAAGATTTTGTGCTTTTGAAATCTGACGGTATTCCTACATATCATTTTGCTCATGCGGTAGATGACCACCTTATGCATACAACCCATGTTATGCGTGGGGACGAATGGATTTCCTCAACTCCAAAGCATATCGAGTTGTTTAAACTTTTAGGTTTCAAAGTTCCGAAATATGCTCATATTTCTCCGATTATGAAACTTGATGACGGAGGAAAAAGAAAAATCTCAAAAAGAAAAGACCCCGAAGCGGCAGTTCATTTCTTTATCGAGCAGGGATATGAGGCAATAAGTGTTATTGAATATCTTATGACAATCGCCGCATCTGACTTTGAAGATTGGCGTAGAGCAAACCCGGACGAAGATTATAGAAATTTCAAATTCAATTTCAAGAAAATGAGTGTTTCGGGAGCACTTTTCGACCAGAATAAACTTAACGATATAAGCAAAATTAAGATTTCAAAAATGAATTCAAATGAAGTTTATGATAAAGTAGTCGCCTGGGCGAAAGAGTTCAGTCCCGATTTTTATAAGATACTGACCGAAAACCCCGAGTATTCAAAATCGGTTTTTGCAATCGACAGGGACGGTGCTCAAAAACCCCGTAAAGATATTGCAAAGTGGAACGAGGTTGAAGACTTTTATTCGTATATGTTCGGTGAATTGTTTACCCCGTCTTTTGAGTTGCCCGAAAACATTTCAAAAGAAGATGCCAAACAGTTTCTCCAAAACTATATTTCCGTTTATGACGAAAACGACGACCGTCAGGAATGGTTTAATAAAATCAAGGAGATTGCTCCGAAACTCGGCTTTGCGGCTGATACCAAGGAATATAAGGCAAACCCCGAAAACTTTAAGGGCAGTGCCGGAGATTTAAGTACAATTCTTCGCCTTAGTGTAACAGGCAGAAGGAATACACCCGACCTTTGCAGTATAATGCAGGTTTTGGGTAAGAGCGAATGTATAAAGAGAATAGAAAATACTATAGAGGTTTTGTAAAGAATGGAAGAAAAGGAAATTTTAACAGAAGAGGTAAAACCGTCTAACTTTATTCACGATTTTATTGACGAAGATTTAAAAGAGGGCGTTTATGACCACGTCCAGACCCGTTTTCCGCCTGAGCCTAACGGATACCTTCATATAGGACACGCCAAGGCTATTTGCATTGACTTTGGAACGGCTGAAAAATACGGCGGTAAGTGCAATCTAAGGCTTGACGATACTAACCCTACAAAAGAAGATGTAGAGTATGTTGATGCTATTAAAGAGGATATTGAGTGGCTTGGATTTAAGTGGGATAATGTTTTTTATGCCTCTGATTATTTTGATTTTATCTATGAATGTGCCTTAAAACTTATTGATATGGGACTTGCTTATATCGACGAATCAACTCCCGATGAAATAAGGGAAATGAGGGGTACTCTAACGGTTGCCGGTACGGAAAGTCCTTATAGAAACAGACCCATCGAAGAAACTAAAAAACTGTTTAAGGATATGACCGACGGCAAGGTAGACGAGGGCAAAATGGTACTTCGTGCAAAAATAGATATGTCTTCTTCAAATATGAATATGAGAGACCCGATTATATACCGTGTTTTAAAGGCTACTCACCATAGAACAGGGGATAAATGGTGCGTTTATCCTATGTACGATTTTGCTCATCCGCTATCTGATGCCAAAGAGGGTGTAACCCATTCTTTATGCTCTTTGGAGTTTGAAAACCATAGACCTTTGTACGATTGGTTTTTAAAAGTGCTTGAAATACCAAATCCCCCGAGACAAATAGAATTTGCAAGAATGAATGTGAACTATACACTTACAAGCAAACGCAAATGTCTAAAACTTGTAAACGATAATCTCGTTTCCGGTTGGGATGACCCGAGAATGGCTACTATTTGCGGAATGAGAAGAAGAGGTTATCCGGCAAAGGCTGTCAGAGATTTCGTTGATAAAATAGGTGTTTCAAAGGCGTATAGCGTTATTGATTACGCACTTCTTGAGTCTTGCGTAAGAGATTATCTTAACGAAAATGCCGATAGAGCAATGGCAGTTTTAAGACCTTTAAAGGTTGTAATTGACAATTATCCCGAGGGTAAAACCGAGGAAATAGAGGTTGATATTAACCCTAATAAACCCGAAAAAGGTAAGAAAACGGTTGTTTTCAGCAGAGAAATTTTTATCGAGCAGGACGATTTTTCTCTTAATCCTCCCGGAAAGTATTTCAGGCTTTGCCCTGAAAAAGAGGTTCGCCTTAAGGGTGCATACTATGTAAGGTATGCTTCTCACGAAGAGGACGAAAACGGCAATATAACCGTTGTTCACTGTACCTATGACCCCGAAAGCAGAGGAGGGGAAACTCCCGATAAGCGAAAGGTTAAGGGTACTCTCCACTGGGTAAGTGCAACATCTTGTGCTACTGCTACCGTTAGGCTTTATGACAGGCTGTTTCTTGTTGAAAATCCGAGTGATGAGGAAGGCGTTTCCTCATTTGCCGATAACCTTAACCCTGAGTCGCTGACTGTCCTTAATAATTGTAAAATTGATGCTGATTTGGTATCGTCAAAGGTCGGCGATACATTCCAGTTTATGAGACAGGGCTATTTCTGTCTTGATAAAGATTCAACAAAGGATAATATTATCTTTAACCGTACAGTAGGGCTTAAAGATTCTTTTTCTAAAAAGTTATGATAACAGTAAATGACATTTTAAATTTTTTAAATTCTAAATATCCGGTTGAAGATGCCTGTGATTTTGATAATGTAGGACTTTTGGTCGGGGATGGCAATGAAACTGTAAAAAAGGTTTTGGTTTGCCTTGATGCCGATATTTCTGCCGTTAAAGAAGCAATAAATGTAGGTGCAAACCTTATAGTTACGCATCATCCTGTTATTTTTGATGCTCTTAAGTCGGTAACCGACGGAAGTGTCCTCATACCGATTATAAAGAATAATATATCCGTTATTTCCATGCATACGAATTTTGATGTCGGTGTAGGCGGAGTAAATGATATATTGTGCTCTTTATTGCCTTTAAAAAATGTAAAGAAATTTAAGGCTTCGGACGGTTATATTCTAAACTATGCCGAAACCGATATTTCCGACCCGGATTTACTTGCCGATAAAATAAAAAAGGTTTTGGGATTTTCTGTTCGCTATGTTGCAGGAAGACCGATTAAAAAACTTCTTGTATGTTCGGGATCCGGTGGCAATTTTATAGGTGATGCGGTAAGCGGTGGCTTTGATGCACTTATTACTGCCGATGTTAAGCACAACCATTTTATCGAGGCTATAAACAACGGCATTTCGCTATTTGACGCAGGGCACTATGCAACCGAGAATATTTGTGTAAAACCTTTGACCGAACTGCTGAAAAAAGAGTTTCCCGTTGAGGTTTATTCATACGAGCCTGATTTTATTAAATCAAACTGAAAAAACACCGTCTTTCGTGAAAGAAAGACGGTGTTTTTATGTCTTAAATATATTAAAGCAGTACAGCATCTATTAGTTCGTAGTATGTGTTTTCCCCTTCGCTATAACGGTTAAATATTCCCTCAACCGTAATTTCTCCGTTTGATTGAGGATAATCGTCGGGATAAGATTTGCTTGTATCTTTGAGTACAAACTCGAAACCGACACCGCAACAAGCGGTTTGGTCGTTTATAAGGCAAGAATAATAGTTTCTTTGCGGGGTCTCTTCAACTATAAAAGTTCCTGTTATTTTTACCCTCTTGCCGAGATATTTTGAACTGTTATTAGTCATTTCGACCACCTGAGAATATGCCATAGTGGTGCTTAATTTTGAAAGGTCATAGTCGATACTGTCAGAAACCGAAGACGAGTTGTTATCTTCGGTTTTTTCTTCGTCTTTACCGTTACAAGCCACAAGGGGAATGATAAAGAAAACGGCTAAAATAATTGCAATAAACTTTTTCATTTTCCGCTACCCCCTAAAAACACTCCGAGAACATAGCATAAAGCAAAGGCGATTATATCGGCGGCAACTATTGTTGAACCTACGGGAGTTCCTAAAATAATTGCGGCGATTATTCCAATAAGAGAACAAATTACGGATAGTATTGCCGAACAAACAGTAACACTCTTAAAACTTTTAAATAATCTCATAGCCGAAAGGGCGGGGAAGATAACAAGAGCCGAAATAAGCAAAGAGCCTACAAGGTTCATTGCAAGAACAATAATAACGGCAATAATAATCGCAATTATCAGGTTGTATAAATTTGCGTTTGTCCCTGTTGCACTTGCAAAATCTTCGTCGAATGTAACTGCGAAAATTCTGTTGTATAGAAGTATAAATACGGCAACAACAATTACCGAAAGAATAGCACAAAGGTAAACCTCTGCACGGGTTAATGTAAGAATAGATGTTGAGCCGAACAGCGTCGAACAAACATCTCCCGAAAGGTTTCCCGACGGAGAAAAAATGTTAAGAAGCAAATATCCGATAGCAAGGGCACCTACCGAAATCATAGCAATAGCAGCATCACCCTTGATTTTTGCATTTTGTCCGCCTTTGAGTAACAGCACGGCACAAATAACCGTAACAATAAGCGTAAGCGGCATATCATTTGTAAGTTTAAATACCGATGCTATTGCCATTCCGCCGAAAGCGACATGAGATAAGCCATCGCCGATAAATGAAAACCTTTTAAGCACAAGCGTTACTCCGAGAAGCGAAGAACAAAGGGAAATAAGTACACCGACAATTAAAGCATACCGCACAAACGGATAGGCAAAATAGGTGCTTAGGGTTGAAAAAATTGATGCCATTATTCCTCACCGTCCTTACCTGCAAAAACATTTGCAAATTTGCTTTCGAGATACTCTTCTTTTGTACCGAAGAATATATCGTCCCCGATATGAAGAATATGTGTGGCATAATTAAGTGCAGATTTAATATCATGAGAAATCATAATGACCGTAGTGCCGTTTTCTTTGTTCAGTGTTTCAATCAGATTATACATATCGTCGGCAACTTTAGGGTCAAGTCCCGATACGGGCTCGTCTAAAAGTATCATTTTTTCGGTAGCACAAAGGGCCCTCGCTAAAAGGACTCTTTGCTGTTGTCCGCCTGAGAGTTCACGGTAGCATCTCTTTTTAAGAGCACTAAGACCAAGCCTGTTTATTTGATAATCTGCCATATCTTTATCTTTTTTTGAGTAAAAGGGCTTTGTGCCTATTTTAGAAAGACATCCCGACAAAACGATTTCATAGACACTTGCAGGGAAATCTTTTTGAATGGTTGTCTGTTGAGGAAGATACCCTATTTCTTTCTCTTTTAAACCGTCGCCGTAGGTTATAGTGCCGGACATTGGTGATTTAAGACCGAGAATTGTCTTCATAAGGGTAGACTTTCCTGAGCCGTTTTCGCCGATTATGCAAAGATAATCGCCCTCATTTACTTCAAAATTCAAGTTTTCTCTGACAATCTTTCCGTCATATCCGAGGGTTAAGTTTCGGCATGTTAATTGAGCCATATAATCTACTTCCTTTATGTTAAAGCCTTTTTCAAAGAGGCAAGGTTTGATTTTGCTATATCCAAATAGGTTTTACCGCTGTTTACATCTTTAAGAGTTATACTCTGCATTGAATCAAGTGTGGCAACAAAGAGGGCGGGGTCATTTGCAGTAGAAATTACGGTTTTTGCTATTTTACCGTCGCTCCCTTCAAGTGCAATAACGCAGGGAACTCCCGTTTCTTTTACCTTGTTTGATAGAAAAGAAATCGTTTCAAAAGATGCTTCGCTTTCGGCAGAACAACCTTTAAAAGCCGCAAAGTAATTAAGACCGTAGTCGTTTGTTAAGTATCTGAAAGGGAAGCGGTCGGCAAAAATAAGGGTTTTTTGTGTGCTATTACCGACAACCGATTCATATTCTTTATCAAGGGCATCTAATTTTTCGATATATTTATCAGCATTTTCGGTGTAATAGTCGGCATTTTTGCTGTCTATCTCTCCGAGTGTTTTTGCAATAACTTTGCAAAAGGTTTGAGCCTTTTTTAAAGATAACCAGATATGCTCGTCATATTCTGTTTCTTCTTCGTCCTCGTCCTCTTCTTC
>DFHZ01000031.1 GCA_002371985.1 Ruminococcaceae bacterium UBA3710
TCGGGTTCTATCGAGCAGGACGCAGATATAGTTTTATTCCTTTACCGTGAAAACTATTATGACTCCGAAAAAACCGGCGAGGAAAACCTTTCCGACCCGAATTTAGCCGAATGTCTTGTTGCAAAAAACCGTCACGGTGAATCAAATCGTTCGGTTAAACTCTACTGGGATGATAAGTACACAAGATATACAGGTATCGACAGGACTAATTACGGAAATGATTAAAAAAATAATTGAGGCAAATTCCCTTTACGATTTCTTTTCAGATGCAAAAGATGTAACTGTCGCATTATCAGGCGGAGCCGATTCGGTTGCCCTGCTTTATGCTCTTAATTCTTTAAAGAAAGAATATGGATTTGAACTCTATGCGGCTCATTATAACCACGGAATAAGGGGTAAAGAAGCCGATAAAGACCAAGAATTTGCAGAGAATTTTTGCAAATCTTTAAATATTCCTTTTTTTACCGAAAAAGGCGATGTTATAAACTTTGCAAGAGAAACTAAGCAGAGTTTAGAACTCTCCGCAAGAAAAATGAGATATGACTTCTTATCAAGAGTAGCAAAAGGAAAGATTGCAACGGCACATACGGCTTCCGATAATATCGAAACGATTATTTTTAATCTTGCAAGAGGAACTTCGCTTAATGGAATTAAAGGTATTCCGCCAAAAAGGGATAATATTATAAGACCGCTTATTTTATGCAGCAGAGATGAAATTGAAGATTACATAAAGGAGAATAATCTTTCGTTTGTTACCGATTCTACAAACCTAACGGACGATTGTTCGAGAAATATTATTCGTCATAAAATCGTTCCGATATTAAAAGATATAAATTCAGCCTGCATTCAGAATGCGACAAGGCTATCGGTACTGCTTAACGAGGACAACGATTATTTAAAATTACAGGCAGAAAAAGAATTCAAAGACAGATTAAAAAATAATGCTTTATCTTTAAAAGATTTTGATAAATTAAGTCTTGCGATTTCAAAAAGAGTAATAATTCTGTTTTATAAATGTGTGTTGGGTACTGAGCCTGATAATTATCATACCGAAAAACTTTATGATGTTTGTACTGGTAAAATAAAGCGAACAAGCATAGTAGAAAACATTTGCGGAGAAAACAAACACGGTTTTCTTGTTTTTTCTAAAATCAAAGAACCGAATGTTGTTTTCAAAACAGATGCAGAAATTATTTCCATTGAAAATTTTAACAAAGGCAAAAATGTTCACGAATTGTTCTTAAATTCGGCAATAGATTATGATAAAATCATAGGCGAGATAAGAAAGGTCGAAAAAAATTCTTCCGATTTAATCAAACTCGCTAATTCTAATTCTACAAAGACATTAAAAAAACTATTTACCGAGAAGAAAATTCCGATATGCGAAAGAAAAAATCTACCCGTATTTGCTGACGATAACGGTATAATATGGTGTTACAAAGTCGGCTCGGCAGATAGGGTGAAGATTGATAAATCAACTAAAACGGTTTTGTATTTTAAAACCGAAAAAACAGGGGAGAATATAAACTATGGCAACTATTGACGGCATTTCAAAGGTATTGGTATCTGAAGAAGAACTAAAAGAGATTTGTAAAAACTTGGGTCAGCAAATTTCAAAAGATTATGAGGGGAAAAATCTTCTTTTAGTTAGTGTTTTAAAGGGTGCAATCGTCTTTATGGCAGATTTGCTCAAGGAAATAACCTGCGACTGTAAAATTGATTTTATGGCGGTTTCTTCATATTCGGGTACAAAGACAACAGGTGTCGTAAAATTCAAGAAAGACCTTGATGTAAATCCCGAAGGTCAGGATATTCTGATTGTTGAGGATATTCTCGATTCGGGTATAACGCTTTCTTATCTTAAAAAAATACTTGAAGACAGAAACTGTAAAAGTATAAAGATTTGTACTCTGCTTGATAAACCGGCTAACAGAAAGGCTGATATTAAGGCAGATTATGTCGGCAAAGTAGTTCCCGATGAGTTTGTTGTCGGCTATGGACTTGACTATGACGAATATTACAGAAATCTTCCTTTTGTAGGCGTACTGTCTCCGAAGGTATATGAAAAAAAGTAAAATTGTTTAAATAAAGGAGTCTTATAATTGAACAAAAATTTAAAAAATATTTTACTTTATATAGGTATCCCGATTATATTAATTTTATCCTTTTTCGCCGTTTCAAGTCTCGCAAACAGAACAGAGCAAACCAAGTATTATGAAATAGTGGAAAAGATTGTAAATAACGATGTAAGTGAGTTTAGTCTTAATCTCTATTCGGGCGATTTGACCTATGTTCTCAGAAGCGACGGAAAAACATATCATTATACGGTTGCAGACGCATCTATGTTCTATAATGATGTAAATGATTCAGTTATGCTTAATAACTCCGAAAACAAGGGAACTAATAAGGTTATTAAATATGACTATAAGAGTGGCGGTCAGGCATCTTGGGTTATGAGTATGCTCCCATCCATTATTATGGTTGTAATTATGATTGTTTTCGGCATATTCATAATGCGTCGAATGGGCTCTGCTATGGGTGCCGATAAGACAATGGGCTTTGGCAAAGCAAAGGTTAAAAAGGCAGACGATAAGAGAAAAACCACATTTGCCGATGTTGCCGGTGCAGATGAAGAAAAAGAGGAAATGGCCGAAATAGTTGATTTTCTTAAAAGCCCTAAAAAGTTCAATGAACTCGGTGCCCGTATACCTAAGGGTGTTTTGTTGGTAGGCCCTCCGGGAACAGGTAAAAC
>DFHZ01000098.1 GCA_002371985.1 Ruminococcaceae bacterium UBA3710
ACCCTCTGTATGCCGACATTATGCAACAGAAAATAAGCGAAGGAGCAATAGATAAAATACCAGGCAATGCCCCTGAATTAAATGTATGAAAACTAATATCAAAACCAAACAAAGATATGCTTGTATTGCCCGTCAGCAAAAATGCCAAAAGGATAAGCAAAACAAAACCCGTACCGCCCGTTACAAGAAAAATAATCTGGGCGGCTCTTAATGTTTTTGTTACATCTTTATATCTTGACTTTGCCGAATACTCGGCAACTATTCTCGATATTGCTATCGGAAGCCCTGCCATAGCGATAGAATACATCGGGACATAAAGGTCGTAAGCAGTTGAATAAAAGCCCATACCCCGAGAGCCCAAAAGGTTTGTAAGCGGTATTCTGTATACGGCACCTATTATTTTTGCGGCAACCGTAGCGACAATAAGAATAAGTGAGCCATGTAAAAAACTTTGTTGTTTATTTGTTTTATCCTGCATAAATGCCCTCTTTACGAAATCTTATTAAGGAAGGTCAAAAAAGCATCGACTAACGGATTGTTTCCGCCGTTGTTATTCATTGCGGAATAAGAGTCGGCAGCCTCTTCGTCGGCGCCGTCGGAAACTCTTCTCAGACTTGCAAAAGGAACCTTTGCCATATCGCAAACGGATGCAATAGCCCCCGTTTCCATATCGCAGGTAACCGCACCGAAAGTATCCTTTAAAAAATCCGAATCTTTTTTGCTTGAAATAAAACGGTCCCCGCAAACGGCACAACCGAAAACGGCATCCTTAAACAATTCTTTTAATATATCAAGCAACGCCTTATCGGTTTCATAAATGTATTTCTGATTTGGCTTTTCGCAAGGCTTATAACCTAAAACGGTTAAATCAAAGTCATGTTCGAGATAAGATGTAGGAACAGACAAACCACCCGAAACAAAACCTTCAATCCCACCCGAAAGACCATAGTTAAGTATCGCATCGCAACCGTCAGAAATAAGTTTTGCGGTAACTGCCGACGCATTAACCTTGCCTATTCCGCAGTTTACGGCGACAATATCAGTATTATTGATTTTAAAAATAACAGCGGGTCTTGAAAATATTTCCGTCTTTTCTCCGTCTGAATTCAGTGCATAATCAAGAAGTGGCATAAACTCTTCAGTATCTGCCACTACAATTCCTATTTTTTTATACATCAATCATTCTCCGAAGAATCGAATGTTATCTTTTCTCCGCATTTACTGCAAAATACCGCATTTTCGTCAATAACGGCACCGCAACTCGGGCAAAGACGGTTTGATTTTACAAAATTAAGTTCGTTTGTTAAATCTTCAATCTTTGTATTAAGTTCAACGATTTCGTCATAAACGGCTTTATCTTGATCGTTCAAAGCGACTGTTTCGCCAAGTCCTTCAAAGAAACTCTTACCGAGTTTTGCATAAGCCTTTTCTCTCTTTGATTTAAGAGAAGAAATATTGAATTTAATCTTTTCGGCACTTAAAACCTCGCCGGTTTTTTTATAGGCAACTTCAAATGCGTTTTTTGCCTTATCAAAAGCATTGTCAAAAAAATCTCTATCCATAATATAAACCTCCGAAATATTTTTTATTTGTTAAATTATACCACACATTATATGTTTTTACAAGAATGAATAAAACTCGTATATTCCCTTCTTTCTTTCGATTTGCTCGTCAAATCTGCTTAAATATTCAAACGGATATTTAAAATTAAATATTCTTTCTATTTTTCCGTCTATCGGGTTTCTGAGTTTTGTTGCCGCCGATGCTCCACATGCGATTATGCTATGGGTTTCGTCCATAATAAAGACATTATAAAGCCCCTCAAAGCCTTTTTTAGAGTATCCGACATTTTCGAGATTTCCGACCGTTTTGCTCTGCCTATACATATAATACGGAAAAATTCCCGCTTTTGTAAGCGATGTTCTTGCATATTCAACCATTTTTGTCGACAAAACACCGGCATCAATTTCGGGAGAAAAACCGACTGCCGTAAGGGTTGAGGCTCTTTTCATAGAAAGAGAGTGCACCGTTACATTTTCTGGTGAAATATTGATAATTTCGTCTATCGTCTTACAAAAACTATCATAAGTATCGCTTGGAAGTCCTGCGATAAGGTCGGTATTTATATTATCAAAACCTACATCCCTTGCAAGTTTAAAACTCTCGAAAAACTGTTTTGCTGTATGCCTTCTTCCGATAACCGAAAGCACATTATCATTAAGTGTCTGAGGGTTTATACTTATTCTCGAAACGCCGAATTTTTTAAGTGCAACTAATTTTTCTTTTGTGATAGTATCAGGTCGCCCTGCTTCAACCGTAAACTCCCGACAGGTTGAAAGGTCAAAAGAACTCCTTATTTTACCGAGTACCGTTTCTAAATCTTCAGGGGAAAGTGTTGTCGGTGTTCCGCCGCCGATATAAACCGTTTCAAGTCGCAATTTTTTCTCTTTTACTATCTTTGAAACAAATTCTATTTCTTTACAGAGATACTCAATATATGACGGAATTATTTTTATTGCCTTATCAATAGAATTTGAAACAAATGAGCAATAAGAACACCTTGTAGGGCAAAAAGGTATGGAAACATAAAGGCTGAAAGAATTATTCTTTGATAACGAAATTATGTCTTCCTCGCTCTTTGCAGTTTCGGATAAAAGCGAGATTTTATTTTTTGATACCTTAAGAACATCAGAAAAATACTTGACCGCATTATCGTATCCCATATTTTTTACCGTTTCGATAAAAAGCCTTGCCGGACGAACACCTGTAAGTATACCCCATTCGGGTTTATATGATACAATATCGACAAAACATTCAAAAAGGTTTGCCGCAAGTAAGAGTTCGCATCGCTTTTTAAAGTTTTCGGTGTCTTTACTTAAAAAACTTTTGCACTCTTTTTCCTTTCCGTCAAGCGACAAAAAAGCATAAATATTACAGCCGTTATCGGCATACTCGGTTTTGGTAACGGCATACCTTTTATCGACAGTTAAACTGCTTTTGACATCTATTCTTTCAAAAGGCAAGAAAAGTCTTGAAAGTTTTTCGAGTTCATAGTCAAAATTATTCCCAAGATTACAAATAATCATATCGCACTAAAATATCCTAACGGATTATTTTCTATTTCGTGGGCAATAGTTGTATCCTCACCGTGCCCCGGGAAAAGAACCGTTTCCTTATCAAAAAGCGTAGTTATTTTATAAAAAGATTTTTTCATTTCTTCCATATCTCCACCGGGAAAATCGGTTCTTCCGTAGCCCTCAAAAAACAAAGTATCACCGCAAAAAAGATTATCGCCTATAAGATAGCAAACACTCCCCTTTGTATGTCCGGGAGTTTCAATCGCCTTTATAGTTTCATTTCCGATTTTAATTTTCTCGCCGTCTTTATACTTAAAATCAGCCTCAAACGGTTTAATCGGAATGCCGAAATTTCCCGAAAGGTTAAAGGTCGGGCTTTTAAGATAAGGTGCGTCATTTTCACCTATCCCGATTTTTACGCCCGTTTCGGCAGATATTTGCTTTGCACCGCCTATATGGTCAAAATGACCATGGGTCAATAAAATAAGCCTTGATTTATCCTTATTTTCATTTAAAAATTCAACAATATTTTCGCAGTAGTAACCGGGGTCAATTACTATTGCAAAGTCTTCGGATAGCACCAAATAGCAATTAACTGAGATATTTCCTAAAACAAGTTTTTTAATGTTCATTTGTCTTTTTTCCATATATCGGTATCAAGAATAATTGTTACCGGTCCGTCGTTGATAAGGCTTACTTTCATATCAGCCCCAAACTCGCCCTTATCAATATGATTTATTCCGTTGAGTTTCAATTCTTCACAGAATTTATCATAATATTTTGAAGCAAGGTCGGGTGATAATGCCTTAATAAAGGAAGGACGGTTTCCCTTTCTGGTGTCGGCGGCAAGAGTAAACTGCGAAATGCAGAGAACTTCGCCGTTTACATCAAGAATAGATTTATTCATCTTTTCGTCCTCATCCTCAAAAACGCGAAGAAGTGCAACCTTTTTTGCCAACAAACTTATATCTTCCAAAGTGTCATTTTCCATTGCACAAAAAAGTATCATATACCCTTTTTGGCAACTTCCTATAATCTTTCCGTCAACCTTTACAGATGCTTCTAAAACCCTTTGAATAACCGCTCTCATTGTCCTATCCTTTCAACGCTGAATACGCCACTTATCTTTTCAAGATTTGAAATAATACTCTTTAAATGCTCTACACTTTCGCATGAAACGGTAGTAATTATACTACAATTCCCGTCTTTAAGCCTTTTTGCATTTATCGAATTCATAGGAATTCTCATATTATTTATGGTAGTCATTACATCAACAATCAAACCGTCCTTAAAAATAGCGGAAATTTGTATAGTTGAGGTAAATTTGCTTGTTTTCTTTGTATGCCAATGTGCAGGTATCCATCTCTCCGGCTCTTCGCATTTTGATATATCTTTCGGGACATTGGTGCAATCTCTTTTATGAATTGAAACGCCGTGTCCTCTCGTAATAAACCCGATAATTTCATCGCCCGGAAGAGGAGCACAACACTTTGATATTCTTACAAGACAGTTATCTATTCCTTCGACAACAACACCCTCAGACGATGCTTTTTCGTCAACCGGCTCCGCTACTTGAATAGGTTTTGAAGACTGCAATTTCTTATTATAATCGTCCCTTATACGGGGCATTATTTTTGATAACAGAATACCGCCGTAACCGATAGCCGCATAAAAATCGTCGGCTGTCATAAAGTGGTATCTGTTATAGATTTCGGAAATGAACTCTTCATACTCGCTTTCTTTAATAATTATTCCGAGTCTTCTTAGTTCCTTTTCAAAAGAATCTCTGCCGTGCTCGATATTTTCAGGGCGTTTTTCCTTTTTAAACCACGAACGAATTTTTGATTTAGCCTGATTTGTAACAGCAATATTCATCCAGTCCCTACTCGGACCGTGCCCTGCCTGATTGGTAGTTATTATCTCAATAACCTCGCCGGTTTTAATCTCGTGATTGATAGGAACAATTTTACCGTCTGCTTTTGCTCCTACCATTTTTATCCCGACAGCCGAGTGAATAGCAAACGCAAAATCGACTATCGTAGACCCCACAGGAAGATTTATGACATCCCCTTTAGGTGTTACGGCAAAAACATCTTCCTGCGATAAATCAACCTTAATCGTTCTGAGAAGTTCCGAAGCATCTTCCGACTCATCCTGAGAATCAAGTATCTGGCGAATCCACGCAAGTCGCTCCTCTAATTTTTCGTCATTTGAGGATATTCCCTCTTTATATTTCCAGTGCGCCGCTATACCGAATTCGGCAGTATGGTGCATTTCAAATGTCCTGATTTGAATTTCAAATGTCAAACCGCTTCGGCTTATAACGGTTGTATGAAGCGACTGATACATATTAGGTTTCGGTGTTGCAATATAGTCTTTAAACCTATTCGGAATAGGTTGGAAAATATCGTGCATTATACCGAGAATATTATAGCAGTCCGCAACGGTATCGGTAATTATTCTTATCGCATAAACATCATATATTTCGTCGAAATCTTTGCCTTGCAGAAACATTTTTCGGTAAATTCCGTGCACCGATTTAACTCTGCCCTGAAAAGCCAGATGAACACCAGGCATTTCTTTTCTTAAATAAGTTTCTATTTTTTGTTTTGCTTCTTCAAGTATTTGCTCTCTTTGAGGTTTTCTTGTTTTAAGCAAATCTTCGATTTCGGCATAAGCCACAGGGTCAAGATGCTTAATTGCCAAGTCTTCAAGTTCTTCTTTAACGGGTCTGATACCAAGCCTATGTGCGATAGGTGCAAAAACTTCTAAAGTTTCAACAGATTTTTCCCTTTGCTTATATTCAGGCATAGCATCAAGAGTTCTCATATTGTGAAGTCTATCGGCAAGTTTAATTATAATAACCCTTATATCCCTACCCATAGCAATAAGCATTTTACGCAGATTTTCCGCTTGTTGCTGTTCTTTTGTAGTAAATGAAAGTCTGCCGATTTTAGTAACGCCGTCAACAATAAGGGCTACCTCTTCACCGAACATTTTGGATATTTCTTCAAGCGAAACATCGGTGTCCTCTACAACATCGTGCAAAAGGGCGGCGGCGATAGAAGATGTATCCATACCCATTTCAACTATAATTTTTGCAACATTAAACGGGTGAATATAATAATCTTCGTTGGTAAATCTTTTCTGACCGGAATGTGCTTTTACGCATAAATCGTATGCCTTTTCTATTAGCGGAATATCATACTTTGCCTTTTGAGAAGAAATTAAGTCAATAAGTTCTTTTTTGTTATTAAGTTCACTTTCGGTCATTTCTATTCACCCGCCTCACTTATAGTTTTAAATGTATCCGAATTTGTCAAATCGGTCTTTTTGTTATCGGCTAAACTCAAAACTCCGCTTTCCTCTCTTATAAGACCTAATTCTTTTAAAACAATTAGCGAAATATAGGTTTTAGCATATCCGATACTATTTACAAATTTATATATTAACCTTTCAAAGGTTACTTCTGTCGTTTCATTCTTTTTGATATGATTATAAATAACACCTATCTCTTCTCTGTATGGCAAAAGCATTTTTTTATCTATTTTTCGTGATGACAAATAATCGTCAACCGAAAAAACACCGTCAAACAAAGCATTATCGTCTATTCCGCTTGTTCTTATAGCCTTTATTATTACCGAAAGAGATGTCTGATTGTTATAGGTGTTTTCGTCAAGAGTAACGGCTATATCAAGTATGTCGCCTATATCAAAACAAAAACTTTTAAGAGTTACGCCAAACAAAAGTGTCTGAAAAGAAACATCCGCTTTTGAAAAGAGTAGTCGCAAATGCTTTCCCTGTCCTATCGGAGTAATTTTTTCAAGTTTTACTCCGAAAACACCGAAAACAGGCAGAGGGTTTTCATTGCCAAAAGGCTCTAAACTCTTTATCGCATCGACCATTTCAACCGACAAAGCGGCAGGATTTATCCTGAAATCAATATTTATTGTAGGTATAGCAGGAGAAACATTCATAGCATACTCGTTTATCGCTTTTCTGAAATCTGCTATTTTTTCCGGTAATATACTAATTCCGGCGGCGAGTTCGTGTCCGCCGAATTTAACAAGGTGAGATGACGCACTGTTTATTGCTTCAAAAATATTAAAACCCTTTATGCTTCTTCCTGAGCCGTGAGCAATATTTTGGTCGCTGCTTAAAACTATGGCAGGTCTGCCGTATTTTTCGCAAATTCTTGCGGCAACAATGCCGACAACACCCTGGTGATACCCCTCTCCGCATACGACAATAACTCTATCGTGATTAAACCCGTTCTCTTCAATACATGATAAAACTTCTTTAAGTATATCTTTTTCGGTTTTTTGCCTTAACAAATTCAAAGATTCTATTTCGTTTGCAATAGAAAGTATCGTATTTATATTATTTTCGGTTACGAGGTTAAATGCAGTTTTGGCACTTCCCATTCTTCCTGCCGCATTGATTCTCGGTACGATACCGAACGAAAGTTTAGAACTGTCAAGAGAGTTTCTGTCTATTCCGGCAACCGAAAGAACGGTTGATAAACCTGTATTACTGTTTCTTTTTATCAGTTCTATGCCGTACTTTACGACCGCCCTGTTCTCGCCCTTCATAGGCATAAAATCACCCACAATGGCAACCGAAAGCAGGTCGGCAAAGAGAGGCAACATTTCTTCGGGCTCCTTATCTTCTATGGCACAAACAAGGTAGAACGCAACCTGAGCACCGCAAATTTCTTTAAAAGAACTGTTGCAATCTGCTCTGTGCGGGTCAACTACGGCACAAGCATCGGGTAATTTTTCAGGCGGCAAATGGTGGTCGCTTACAACGGTTACTATACCCTTACTTGAAGCATAATCAATTTCGTCAACACAGGCAACTCCGTTATCAACGGTAATAATAAGTTTAACATCTTTGCTGTTTAAATAATCGACGGCGGAATTATTCATTCCGTAGCCTTCGCTTATTCTATCGGGAATATATGTAATAACATCAGCATTTCTTGAAATCAGATATTTATACATAATAGCGGTTGCCATAACGCCGTCGCAGTCATAATCGCCGAAAACGGCAATTTTAAGTCCGCTTTCAATGGCTTCATTGATACAATCTGCCGCTCTTTTCATATCCGTAAAATCAAAGGGCGAAGATAAAAGCGGTTCATTACTTAAAAAGTATTCAAATTCGCTGAAATCGTCTATACCTCTGCTATTGGCAATAAGAGCGGTAAACGGGTCTATATCAAGTTCTTGTGCTATTTCTTTTGCAAATTCTCTGTCAGGTTTTCCGACAACCCACTTCTTAAAAGACACTAAAACACCACCATACAAAACATCAGTATAATTTTAACACTCTTCGTACTTTTTTTCAATATTATTATATAAAAACTGCCGGGCAAATTTGCCCGGCAGTTCCCTGTTACATATTTTTAAGTTCTTTTATGCTATCCTCAATAATTTTGATTTTATCAAGTGCCTTTTTTAGTCCCTGTCTTTGTTGTTCTACAACATTTTGAGGGGCTTTTGCCATAAATCCGGCATTGTTTAGTTTTTTCTCAAAAAACTCTTTATCAATAACCGCCTTTTCCATATCCTTATTAAGGCGTTCAATTTCAGCAGTTACATCAACAAGTTCTTTCATAGGCATATAAACGACAGCACAGTCGGTTACGACACGAACGGCACCCTCAGCCTCAAAACTGCTGCCAATCTCAACATCACTCGCATAAGCCAAACGGCAAATATAGTTTGTTCCGGCACTGAATGTGTCTTTAAAATCGGTTTGGATTTGAACGGTTGCTTTCTTAGACGGGGGAACATTCATTTCGGCTCTTCTGTTTCTTACTGCCTTAATAACAGCCATTATCTTTTCAAATTCCTCTTCCTCTTTGCCAAAAGCAAACTCATCGGAATATTTAGGATACTGGGATACCATCAATGCCTCGCCGTTATGAGGAATTGACTGCCAGATTTCTTCTGTAATAAACGGCATAAACGGGTGAAGAAGTGCCAAAGTTTTGCTGAATACGAACAAGAGCACACCTCTTGCGGTATTTTTAGCCTTATCGTCATCACCGCCAAGACGGGGCTTACAAATCTCAATATACCAATCGCAGAAAACATCCCAGATAAAGTCATAAAGTTTTCCGACAGCCATACCAAGTTCAAATCTGTCAAGATTTTCCGTAACATCTTTGCATAAGGTATTAAATTTAGAAATTATCCACTTATCTTCAAGTGCAAGATTTCCCTTATCAAGCGGAATAACCTCATCGCTTTCAAGATTCATAAGAATAAATCTTGCCGCATTCCATAGTTTATTGGCAAAGTTTCTGCTTGCTTCAACTCGTTCAGGGATATATCTCATATCATTTCCGGGGCTGTTTCCTGTCGCAAGAGAAAATCTAAGTGCATCAGCACCGTATTCTGCGATAACCTCAAGCGGGTCTACACCGTTACCCAAAGATTTAGACATTTTTCTTCCCTGAGAATCCCTTACAAGACCGTGGATAAGTACGGTTTTAAAGGGAACTTCTCCTGTTTGCTCAATGCCGGAGAACATCATTCTCATAACCCAAAACGGGATAATATCATAACCTGTAACAAGAGTATTCGTCGGATAGTAATGCTTGAAATCTTCGGTCTTTTCGGGCCAACCGAGGGTCGAAAACGGCCAAAGAGCAGACGAAAACCATGTATCAAGCGTATCGGGGTCTTGATGAATATGCGTACTTCCGCATTTTGAACACTTATGAACTTCCGTTTTTGAAACGGTAATCTCTCCGCATTCATCGCAGTACCAGGCTGGAATTCTGTGTCCCCACCACAACTGACGGGAAATACACCAGTCTTTGATATTTTCAAGCCAATGGAAATAAACCTTTTCAAATCTTTGCGGGATAAACTTTGTTTCTCCGTTCTTTACTGCGTCAATGGCCGGAGTTGCAAGAGGTTTCATTTTTACAAACCATTGCTTTGAAACCCTTGGCTCAACGGTTGTTCCGCAACGGTAGCATGTGCCTACATTATGGCTGTAATCTTCAATTTTTACAAGTGCACCTTCTGCCTTTAAATCTTCAACTATTGCCTTTCTTGCCTCATATCTGTCCATACCGGCATACTTTGGATAGTCGTCAACAATTTTTGCATCGTCGGTCAAAACATTGATAACCTCTAAATTATGGCGAAGCCCCACTTCAAAGTCATTCGGGTCATGAGCCGGAGTGATTTTAACAACACCGGTACCGAAATCGGTTTCAACATAATCGTCTGCCACAACGGGTATTTCACGGTGTACAATAGGAAGAATAAGAGTTTTTCCTACTATATCTTTATAGCGTTCGTCATTCGGGTTTACCGCAACGGCAGTATCGCCAAGCAAGGTTTCAGGTCTTGTTGTTGCAAGTTCCAAATATCCCGAACCGTCAGCAAAAGGATAGCGAAGATGCCAGAAATGACCTGCCTGTTCCTCATATTCAACCTCGGCGTCGGATATAGATGTAAGACAATGAGGGCACCAGTTTATAATTCTTTCGCCTCTGTAAATAAGTCCTTTTTCGTAAAGTTTTACAAATACTTCATTTACGGCTTTATTACAACCCTCGTCAAGAGTAAATCGCTCTCTTTCCCAGTCGCAGGAAGAGCCCATTTTCTTAAGTTGTTCGATAATTCTTCCGCCGAATTTTTCTTTCCAGTCCCATGCTCTTTTGAGGAAACCTTCACGGCCTATATCGTCCTTTGTTATACCCTCTTTTCGCATTGCCTCAACGATTTTTGCTTCGGTTGCGATAGAGGCATGGTCAGTTCCCGGCACCCAAAGGGTATCAAAGCCCTGCATTCTTTTAAACCTTATCAAAATATCCTGCAAAGTATTATCAAGTGCGTGTCCCATATGAAGTTGTCCGGTTATGTTCGGTGGCGGTATAACGATAGTGTAGGTTTCTTTTCCCTCTTCCCGTTTTGCGTGGAAATAATTTCCATCAAGCCACATTTTATAAATTCGATCCTCAACCTCTTTTGGATCATATTGTTTTGCAAGTTCTTTGCTCATTACTATCCTCCGAAAATAAAAAATATTTTTATGAATAATTCATTGAAAAATACAAATATTAAAGTTGTCAACCCGTTTTTTGAAAAAGCGTTTGCAAATTCGGGCGGACAAAAAACCGCCTGGATTTTGCTTTATGCTTTATTCAAGTGGTTTTTTTATCGCATAGATTATATATCAAGTTTTGTTTGCTCTCCTCTGCTGCCCGGTTTTAAACTTCCGGCTGCCGGGAGATTTTTTGTTCTGTATCTATGCTCGTCTTCAAGCGTTCCGCTTTCATAAATGCTTACATCAAAGACTCGTTGACCTTTTTTCTGCGTCATAACAGCGATACCCGAATTATCTCTTGTAGTTTTTAGCGGAACGGAGCCGGTGTTAAGGAGCAGTTTTCTATTGTTTGTAGAAACCATTAAAATATCGCAATCGTCTTTTAAAAAGAGTATTGTATGAAGAGTAAACTTACCGCAATAAGCGGAAATAAGTTTTTTACGGTTTGTTTTGGTAGCATAAGAGGAAAGCGGGACTTTTGCTATTCTGCCGTTATCAAATACAAACAGCATAAAACCGCTGTAATCTTTCGTTTCAACCATATATACCGAAGATTCGCCCTCATCATACCCGAGTTTTCCTGCTACAAAGTCGCCAAGCAAACTTGCTTTACCGTCGGCAAAATCAGAGACTCGGCTTTTATAAACCTGTGCCGAATTTGTGAAGAACAAAAGGTCTTTATCGTTTGAGGACTCTATAATTTGAGTAATTCCGTCGCCCTCTTTAAGTTTTTGTTCTCCGCTCATTCTAAGCGACTGCGGAGTAATCTTCTTGAAATAGCCGTCTTTTGTAAAGAAAAGAGTTACCGGAGAATCGTCAACCGGCTCGATATAATCGTCGGTCAAATTTTCCTTAGCACTTATTATCTTTGTTTTTCTATCTATGGCATATTTCTTTATTACTTCGTTAAGTTCAGAAATGATAATGCGTTTAACCTTATTCTTTGAAGAAAGAATATCCTCATACTCTTCAATTTCTTTTTGCAGAGTTTCGATGTCTTCAAGTCTTTTAAGAATGTATTCACGGTTTAAATGACGGAGTTTTATTTCGGCAACATATTCTGCCTGAACCTCGTCAATTCCGAAACCAATCATAAGATTTGGGACTACCTCTTTTTCCTCGGCAGTTTCTCTTACGATTTTAATCGCCTTATCAATATCAAGGAGTATTTTTTCCATACCCTTTAAAAGATGCAGTTTGTCCTTGGCTTTTGAGAGTTTGTAGAAAACTCTTCTCCTTATACATTCTTCTCTGAAAGCAACCCATTCGGAAATTATCTCTTTAACACCCATAACCCTCGGAGAACCGGCAATAAGGATATTGAAATTGCAGGAAAAACTATCCTGTAAAGTAGTCATTTTGAATAGTTTTTTCATTAAGTTTTCGGGGTCTGTTCCCCTTTTAAGGTCAATGGTAATCTTAAGACCGTCAAGGTCGGTTTCATCACGAATATCGTTTATTTCGGTTACTTTTTTTGCCTTTGCAAGTTCTATAACACGCTCGATAATTTGTTCGCTTGTTGTAGTAGGCGGAATTTCCGTAATATCAATGCAGTTATTCGCCTTATCGTAATTATAAACTGCTCTTACCTTAAAACTTCCTCTTCCCGTTTCGTAAATTTTTTCGATTTCTTCACGGTTATAGAGGAGTTCTCCGCCAATCGAAAAATCGGGAGCCAAAAGCGTATCAGCAACATTTATATCGTTATCCTTGATATATTCAATGGTAGTTTCGCAGACCTCTTTCAGGTTAAAAGAGCATATAGAACTTGCCATACCTGCCGCAATTCCCAAATTTGTATTGACAAGAATGGTAGGAAATGTTACCGGAAACAAAACCGGCTCTTTCATTGTCGCATCATAGTTGTCTACAAAATCAACGGTATCTTTATCAATATCTGCAAAAAGTTCGGCACTGATAGGTGCAAGTTTTGCTTCCGTATAACGGGCAGCAGCACACTGCATATCCCTTGAATATGCCTTACCGAATGAACCTTTTGAACGAACAAACGGGTGTAAAAGTGCCCCGTTGCCCTCGGACAGACGCACCATTGTATCATAGATTGCCGCATCTCCGTGAGGGTTAAGTTGCATAGTTCTGCCGACAATGTTTGCCGATTTTATAGTACCGCTGTTTAAAAGCCCCATACTGTACATAGTATAAAGCAGTTTACGGTGCGACGGCTTAAAACCGTCGATTTCGGGAATGGCACGGGATACAATAACACTCATAGCATAAGGCATAAAGTTGGTTTTAAGTGTTGAGGTGATTTCCTGCTCGACAACTGTACCGGCACCGGCAATATAAGCATTTGCCTTGTTTTTATTCTTTGGTTTTTCCTGTAATGTTTTCTTTCTTGGAGCCATTAAATTTTCTCCTTAATTAACTTATATCGGCATCATCCATATAAAGATAGCCGTTTTCGGAAATATAATCTTTTCTTCCCTGCAAATTATCGCCCAACAGCAAATCAAATATATCAGCCGTATTTTGTGCATCTTCGGGAAGCACCTTTACAAGTCGCCTCGTTTCGGGGTTCATAGTAGTTAAGTTCATCATATCAGGTTGGTTTTCACCAAGTCCCTTTGAACGCTGTAAGGTGTATTTTTCGTTTCCGATTTTATCAAGTATTTCTTTTTTCTCGTTTTCGTCATAAGCGAAATAGGTCATATTTTTAGTCCCGATTTCATAAAGAGGAGTTTCGGCAATAAATACTTTTCCCTCGCTTATAAGTGTAGGCATAAGGCGATAAATCATTGTAAGAATAAGAGTTCTTATATGGAAGCCGTCTACATCGGCATCGGTACAAATTATAATCTTGTTCCAACGAAGATTGTTTATATCGAAATTCGAAAGACTTTTATTTGCCTTTGATTTTACCTCTACACCGCAACCTAAAACTTTAAGTAAATCGGTGATAATTTCGCTTTTAAAGATTTTATCATACTCGGCTTTAAGGCAGTTTAAAATCTTACCTCTTACCGGCATAACGGCTTGGAATGACGCATCACGAGCCAATTTACAAGAACCGAGAGCCGAATCACCCTCAACTATATAGAGTTCTCTCTCTGCAACATCTTTGCTTCTGCAATCGACAAATTTTTGAACTCTATCGACCATTGAGTTGCTCGTCTGAAGAGTCTTTTTTATGTTTATTCGCTCTTTTTCGCTTCGCTCGCGGCTTCGCTTGTTTATAAGTATCTGGTCGGCAATTTTATCCGCTTCCGCCTTGTTCTCAATGAAATAAACCTCAAGTTGATGACGCAGAAATTCGGTCATTGCATCGCAAATAAATTTATTTGTGATTGCTTTTTTGGTTTGGTTTTCATAAGAGGTCAAGGTTGAAAAAGAGGAAATTACCAAAACTAAACATTCCTCAACATCGCTGAATACAATCTTGCTTTCGCCCGACTTATATTTGTTGGTGCTTTTAATATAGGCATCAATCTGCGAAACGAAGGCATTTCTGACCGCCTTTTCAGGTGCACCGCCGTGTTCAAGCCAAGAAGAGTTGTGATAATACTCTTTGAGGGTATGAAGATTTGAGAAGGTCATTGCCACATTGATTTTAACCTTGTATTCGGGCTTGTCCTCTCTGTCTCTACCCTTTCTTTCGGTATGCCATACTTGAACCGAACTGAGTTTTTCTTCCTTTACATAATCGGAAACATAATCCGAAATGCCGTTTTTATAGCAAATCTCGGTATTTATAAACCGAGCACCCTGCTGTTCCTTAAAAACAAACACAAGACCGTCGTTTACTATTGCCTGTCGCTTTAAAACATCAAGAAAATACTCTTTCGGAATATTTATATCAGTAAAAACATCAATATCGGGTTTCCATCTGATTTTAGTGCCGGTTTCTCTGCCCGAATACTCTTCCTTTTTAAGTCCGCCGATATTAAAACCTTTTTCAAAATGAAGACTGTATTTAAAACCGTCTCGCCTGATTTCAACATCCATATACTCGGCACTGTACTGCGTTGCACAAAGTCCAAGACCGTTAAGACCTACCGAATATTCATAGTTATCGCCATCGTTAGTGTTATATTTACCTCCGGCATACAGTTCGCAAAATACAAGTTCCCAGTTATAGCATTTTTCTTTTTCGTTGTAATCAACCGGGCAACCTCTTCCGAAGTCTTCAACCTCGACAGAACCGTCGGTATAAAGGGCAACATTTATTTTCTTTCCGTAACCCTCTCTCGCCTCGTCTATGGAGTTTGAGATAATTTCAAAAACGGAGTGTTCGCAACCGTCAAGCCCGTCCGAACCGAAAATAACCGCAGGACGCTTTCTGACTCTGTCAGGACCGTCAAGTTTCTTAATACTGTCGTTACCGTATTCAATCGTCTTTTTTGCCAAAATGTCCGTTCCTTTCACATTATTATACAGTATACATTATATACCATATCTTGTGTTTTAGTCAAGAAAAAGAAACAAAATAGACATATAAAAAACCGGACGAATTCTCGTCCGGTAAATAAAAATCAAAGTTTTGAAATTTTTACTATACGCTCGTATGCAGTATTTACATACTTTCCGCTTATAATGTTGTGATATAATTATGCTTTTTGCTTTCTTCCCAACATAACTAAAGCCAATCCGCTTACGATAAACATAATTAAAAATGCATAAGGTATTTTGTCCCCTGTAATTGGTGATTTTGAATTTTTAAATACTTCCGCCGTATCTGCAATCGTAACCTTTGCTGTCGCTTCTCCATCAGTAGAAACTATGCTTACTGTATGTTCACCGGAAGATAAAGTAGCAAGATATGAGGGTTTAAGTGTAATTTTTGTGCTTCCCTTTTCTGCGGTATAATTTTTAGGTGCAATTACATTTCCGTCTACTTTCACAGAAACAAATTTACTGAAATCCGCTTCCGATGTTATTACGAGTCCTGCATTGCTATCCTTTGCGTATGTCTTCGATTCGCCACCTGATATTTTATATGCAACGGTTTCAACCTTATCCGTAACTACGCCTTTAATCATATCTGCCGGAAAATTGTCAATCGAAGAATCTGATACAATCTCTATTTTTCCGTTCACATACTTAAGCACTATCTCAACTCCGAGATCTCCGTATCCTGCTTCATAAGCATAATCCTCTATTTCAGTAGATTGTAAATGATCCCATATCGGATAATACTTAACTCCGTCATATTCAAGCACATAAACCGACGCATCTTTATACCCGCCGTTATGATACATTGCCTCTTCGACGCTTTCTCCGTTTTTGTCAAAGTATCTTGAACTATATTCCATATTACCCTCATCATCGTAATATGTTGCATTATCATACCTTACTCCGTTATATTCAATATACGGAACATATAAACCTTTTCCGTAACCGAAATCGCTTAAATATAAATGATATTCGTCGCCGTTTGTCTTATAGCCGATATATTGATAAAATTGCGGTCCGGAAATGACAAAATCATTCTGCCCTACAGCATATTTCCCGTCGGCGGTTTTCCACCACCACCTACGGTTATATCTTGTCTGTAACGAAAACATCGTTTCTGCTGTCGTATCGGATATATCAGGGTAAAGATATTTTATAGCACCTATAATTTCTTCCTTGGTTACACTATGATTTACTGCATAGTATAGATTGACAAAATGTTCATAATTTAAATCATAATCTTTATCTGTAGGGTCTAAAGTAATTCCGTATGTATTTATGTAGTTATCCTTTTCATCGTCCCATTTTGCCTCTTTAACACTATAACCGTAAAGTTTTGATATGGTATCCGCCATAATTATACCGCTGTCAAATCCTTCAAGATTGTATTTGTCCTTTGATATTCTTGTTGCAACCGCTTTCATTTCATCAAATTCTTTAGCAGTTACAGCAAGAGACTGCACCGGCACTATCGCCAATAGTACCGCAAAAACAAGCAGTATAGAAATGGATGCTATTACTCTTTTCATATTTTTTCTCCTTTTATTTTTTAATATAATATCCTGCATTACATATAGCACCTGCTGACGATAACTGATTGCCGTACATTTTGCAGTTGCCTTGGTCCATATAATCATAGTTCTTCGTCCAGTACTTGCAAGACCCGCAACACGGAATTAAATCTATTGACGAGCACCAATGGTCAGGCTCGGTTGCTTTGCCGTGTATTTTACAATAATAACTGTCTTCGTTCCAATTTTTACAAAGATAACAAGTTCTGTAACTCATATAATTAGCCTCCATATAATTAGTGATTGCCTATAACACCTTTTTTAATAAGACCGTTTATTCCGGTACCCCACCATTTTTTCTTGGCACCCCTCCATAAAATGATAGGAAAGATACTTACAAATGAGATATACATAACTAAGGTCAAAAGTGATGTTATAATACCCGGTTTTGCGTTAAAACTTCCGGTTTTTATTATTTTGAGAAGCATTGAGCACTCAACAAAAAACGGAAGAGAAAAATAAATAAACAAAAATACAATATAATATACTGACATTATGATAGATTGGGTAGTTGCAGGAAGAGAAGAAACAGCACTCCCTATTATTCCCCCACAACAATTAGTAAGATAAAGCAAAAGCCATAAGTATTTCCTTTTAGTGAGTTTGCTTTTAATGATTGATAAATCAGAATCATTAAACCCTAAATTCTCCGCCCATTCTTTAAATTCTTCATTTCCATAAGACACCATTTTTTATTCCCCCTAATTCTTTATAACT
>DFHZ01000151.1 GCA_002371985.1 Ruminococcaceae bacterium UBA3710
AATATCAGCAAACATTTTTTTATAAACATAATCGCCTTGTATTGTTTTAGGGTTTATACCTTCAACATTTACAGAACCGTTTATAAAATTAAAGCATTCAATATATGCACCGTTAGAACAGTCGCCCTCAACGGTATAATCAATAGATTTAGTCTCATTTAACCCTGAAATAACGATTTGCTTATCTTCATTCTCGGTTTTTATACCGAATTTATTAAGAGTATCAACAGTCATATTTATATACGGTTTACTTTCGGTATTGCCGGACAATTTAAGTATACTTTTACCGCCGATAGTTGATAGTGCCAAAAGCATACCTGTAACAAACTGACTTGAAACTTCGCTGTTTATTATATATTCGCCGTTTTTCAAATTACCGCAAACAATCACACAATCAGAATTAGTTTCAAATAAAAAGCCGTTATTCTCGCAAAGTTTTTTATATTGGTCAAGCGGTCTTTCAAGAAGTCTTTTTGAACCTTTTAAAACAATTTTTTTACCAAGTGTTAAGCAAATAGGAATAAAAAATCGAAGTGTACTTCCACTCTCGTTACAATCTAAAACTAAACCATCTTTGATGTTACTTTTATCAAGTCCTCCAATAATTACTGTATTATCGTTATACTCGACATTGGCACCCAAAACTTTAAGACAAGAAACAGTCGCCTTAATATCTTCGCTGAATGACAAATTCCTTATGATACTTTTCTTTGAAAAAGCACCGCAAATAAGTGCCCTATGGGCATAACTTTTTGACGGAGGACAAACTAAAGTTCCGCTTGGAAGACTTTTTTCAAATGTTATATTCATTTGCAGTTTTCCTTTACCAAAAATTCCAAAGCATCAGTATATCCTTCAAGACCCCTGCCCATAATTGTTTTTAATGCCGAATTTCTTATGAAACTTATTTGTCTGAATTTTTCCCTTTTTGAAACATCGGAAATATGAACTTCTACATAAGGAATTTTAACCGCATCAAGGGCATCTGCAATAGCGATACTTGTGTGGGTAAAGGCTCCCGGATTTATAATTATACCGTCAATTTTACCGAATGCCTCTTGTATTTTATCAACCAAATAACCCTCATGATTTGACTGGAAAATTTCAACCGAAACATTAAGGTTTTCGGCTTTGTTTTTTATCATATCGCAAAGGCAATTATAATCAGAATTTCCGTAAATATCCGGCTCTCTGATACCGAGCATATTAAGATTTGGACCGTTAATTACAAGTATATTCATTTTCTATCACCTTAATTAGTTTAGTAGCATTAACTTCAAAGTTTTCAGAAACTTCAAATCTTATATCAGAATAGTTATTATAAAGTGGGTATCTTTCCTCAAAAACCTTAACTAATTTGTCCTTTGAAGATGTAATGGGTCTATCGGTCGTAACTTCAAGATTTTCAAGTTTTCTGTCAAGAAATACAATAATACCATTTTCCTTAAGTAATTCTATATTGATTTCTCTTTTGACTACGCCGCCGCCGGTTGAAATTATCAAATTCTGTTGCTTTGAAAATCGTTTTATAATCTCTGTTTCGATATCTCTGAAAGCATTTTCTCCCTGCTTTTCTATTATATCTCTTGGGGTTATATTATTACTCTTTGTTATTTCGTCATCAATATCAACAAAGGGGCGTTTAAGCAGTTTTGATAATTCTTTGCCAATGGTTGTCTTTCCGCATGACGGCATACCAATCAACACAATATTCTGTTTATTTTTAATTATTTCATTAAATATTCTGCTTCCTGTTTCTTTAGTAATCTCTTTTCCGCTAAACAACCTTGCAGCATATATTGCCTGAAAAACAAGCATATATGTACCGCCCTCAGCAATAATACCGCAACTTTTCGCATCGCATACGAGTTTTGTTCTGATAGGATTATATACAACATCGAATACGGCGGTAAGGTTATTAAACTTTTTAATGTCAATTAGCGAATTATAAATATCAGGAAACATACCAACGGGAGTAGTATTTATAATAACATCGGTATTAAAGTAATATTTTGAAATGTTATCATAGGTATCAAAACCGTCCGAAACAGTTCTCGATAATCTGACAACATTTTTGGCATCCATTGATTTTGAAACGGCGGTTGCAGTATCAGAAGTAGCCCCTCCGCCTAAAATCAAGACATTTTGATTTTTCAAGGATACATTATTCTTTTCAATTAGTGCCTTAAGACCTAAAAAATCGGTATTGTAGCCATAGAGTATACCCGATTTATTAACTACCGTATTAACAGCACCGCACATTTTAGCAGTATCATCTAAAACATCTATATAGGGCATAACTGACTTTTTATAAGGAATTGTAACATTTATTCCAATAAATTCTTTTGCCTTCATAAATGTGTCAAGTTCGGTTTCGCTTAATTCTATCAGGTCATATTTACAGTCAAAAAGTTTTGGATGGATTTCTGCTGAAAAACTATGCTTAAGTGTTTTTCCTATCAGCCCGAATTGCATTTTTTATACCCTCAGTACCATAATTTTGAGATATTAAATCAAGAAGTGTTAAAGCCGTGATACTATCGACAACTACCCTTGCTCTATGAACAATACACGGGTCATGCCTACCTGCCGCCACTATCTGAGTATTAGTATTGTTAAGTAAATCAACTGTATTTTGATGTTTTGAAATTGTCGGTGTAGGCTTTAAGGCAACCCTGAAAACTATTGGTTCGCCGTTTGAAATACCGCCTAATATACCGCCGGAATTATTTGTCTTTGTCCTGACAAAGTTATTTTCAAAATAAAACTCGTCGTTTACCTTAGAGCCTAAAGATTTTGCAAAGTCAAAACCAAGACCAAATTCAACACCCTTTACTGCCGGTATCGAGAAGAGCGAATGAGATAAAACACCTTCTATCGTATCAAACCACGGCTCGCCAACACCTGCCTTGACACCGATTACGGCAGTTTCAATAATTCCGCCTATACTATCGTTATCAGATTTAACGCA
>DFHZ01000077.1 GCA_002371985.1 Ruminococcaceae bacterium UBA3710
GACCATATGGGTATGCTTGCAACAACAATAAACTCTTTGGCTCTTGCTGATACTTTGGAGCAGTTAGGTGTTCCTTCCCGTGTTCAGACGGCTATCGAAATGAGGCAGGTTGCCGAGCCTTATATCAGGAGCAAGGCTATTCGTCATCTTGAAAAAGGTAGAGTTGTAGTTTTTGGTTGCGGAACGGGAAATCCGTTCTTTTCAACAGATACGGCTGCTGCTCTTCGTGCCGCCGAGATTGGTGCAGATGTTATTTTCAAGGCGACTAATGTTGACGGTGTATATGACTGTGATCCTAAGAAAAACTCTGATGCTAAAATGTATGATAATCTTACACATATGGATGTTTTGCAAAAAGAACTCCATGTTATGGATTCAACCGCCGCATCGCTTTGTATGGATAATAAAGTGAAGATTTTAGTATTTAACCTTGATGACCCCGACAATATTGTCAGAGCAGTAAAAGGTGAAAAGATAGGAACTTTGGTTGAATAATTTTTTATCTTGAAAGGAAATGGTGATTATTTATGAACGAATTGCTTAAACATACTGAAGAAAAAATGGATAAGACTCTCAATGCTCTTGACCGTGAATATAAATCTGTCAGAGCAGGTCGTGCAAATGTTTCGGTTCTTGATAGAATTACTATTGATTATTACGGTGTTCCTACACCTATACAACAAATGGCAGCCGTTTCAACTCCAGAAGCCAGAACATTGGTTATACAACCTTGGGATGCTTCAATGCTAAAAGAAATCGAAAAAGCAATTCTTACATCTGATATAGGCATTAACCCTCAGAATGACGGCAAACTTATTAGGCTTAATTTTCCGCCGCTTACAGAGGAAAGAAGAAAAGATATTGTTAAGGATGTAAAAAAGACTGCCGAAGATGCAAAGGTTGCTATTCGTAATCTTCGCCGTGATTCTCTTGATAAACTTAAAGCCTTGAAAAAGGATAATTCAATAACTGAAGACGATGAATCAAGCGGCGAAAAGAAAATTCAGAATTTAACCGATAAATTCTGTAAAGAAATTGATAATCTTTGCTCGATTAAAGAAAAAGAAATAATGGAAATATAATTTTTTCGGCGCACAAATATGTGCGCCGATGTTTTAGGTGTGATATATGTCAATTTTTAAAAACAAAAAGTCATTTGAAGAGCTTCCTACACATATAGCAATAATAATGGACGGTAACGGCAGATGGGCAAAAAAGCGTTCATTGCCACGAACTGCAGGACATGCGGCTGGTTCAAAAAACTTTAAAGAAATTGCAAGATATGCAAATAAAATCGGTTTGAAGTATCTTACAGTTTATGCCTTTTCTACCGAAAATTGGAAGCGACCTAAAGATGAAGTCGATAATATTATGAATATTTTAAGAGATTATTTAAAGGATGCTAAAAACTTTAAAGACGAAAATATCAGAGTTAAGTTTATCGGTGATATAGATGCTCTTGACGAGGATATACGACTTCTTATTGACGATGCTGAAAAAGAATCTGAAAATGCTACCGGTTTAAAGTTAAATATTGCTCTTAATTACGGCGGAAGAGACGAAATTGTTCATGCGGTAAAGAAAATTGTTGAAAGCGGTATTCCGGCTGATATGATAAATGAAGATACAATCGGGAATAATTTATATACTGCCGGTATGCCGGACCCCGACTTTATTATAAGACCAAGCGGAGAGTATAGACTTTCTAACTATCTTATCTGGCAATCGGCTTATGCCGAGTATTGGTTTTCTGACATTTTATGGCCTGATTTTAGACCAAAACATTTAGATATGGCTATTGAAGATTATTTAAAAAGAAACCGTAGATACGGTGGTATTTAATGAGGTGATTTTTTGAAAACGAGAATAATTTCGGCAGTTGTAATGATTTCTTTTGTTATTGCCGTTTTGACTGTGGGTAAACTTTATTTTCCTTTGCTTATAACATTTTTTATTGCTCTTATTTGTGCGGCAGGTGTATACGAAATTGTTTCTAATGTTGCAAAAGTAAAACCATTTTTCTTATCAATTATAAGTGCAGTCTATGGTGCAATCTTAGTTATTGTTTTAGATAACAAGGTTAATATCTTTGATAAGAGTAATGTAAAATTGCCGTATTTAGTTACAGTTATATACTTTTTAATTTGTGTGATTTTTATTCTGAAAGAACATAAAAACTTTTCTCTTGACAAAATTGTTACTTTTTCGGCTTTTCCTTTGTTTATTGCTTATTCTTTTTCAACCCTTAATGGTATAATTTCTGCAAATAAAGGAATATACTATTTATTGCTCTTAATCAATTTTGCTTCGATTTGTGACACTGGTGCTTATTTCGTGGGTAGTTTCTTCGGCAAGAGAAAACTTTGCCCTGAAATCAGTCCCAAAAAGACGGTTGAAGGTGCAATAGGCGGTATTTTATCAAGTGTCGTTGTATCAGTTATATTAGTTTTGTCCTTTAAATCTCAACATATAGCCACAACCCTTTTGTTTACAATTCCGCTTTGCATAATCGGAATGCTCGGCGACCTTTTTGCTTCCGCAATAAAGCGTAGTGTAGGGCTTAAAGATTACAGCAATTTAATACCGGGACATGGCGGAATTTTAGACCGATTTGACAGTATGTTATTGATTTCACCCGTACTTTATCTACTAATGGAATTCGGAGTAATCTGATGAAAGATTTAATTGTTTTAGGTTCAACCGGCTCGATAGGAACGCAAACTTTGACGGTTGCAAGAAAACTCGGCATTCGCATTACAGGACTTGCCGCAGGTAGCAATTATAAACTTCTTGAAGAACAAGCAAGAGAATTTATGCCTAAATCTGTTGCAATGTTTGACGAGAACGCAGCAAAAAAACTTAAAATTGCTCTTTCTGATACCGATATAAAGGTGTTTTCAGGCAAAGACGGAATAAATGCCGTTGCAACAGGGGATGGCGATATTGTCCTTTGTGCAATAGTAGGAATTGCCGGTCTTGATAGCACTTTAAAGGCTATTGAGGCAGGAAAGGATATTGCACTCGCAAATAAAGAAACATTAGTAACCGGCGGTAGGTTAGTTAAACAAAAAATAAAAGAGAAGAAAGTTAAACTTTTGCCGGTTGATAGCGAACATTCTGCCATTTTTCAGTCTTTGCAGGGTGCACCTGCGGGATCGCTTAAAAAGATACTTCTTACGGCTTCGGGCGGACCTTTTTTCGGAAAAACATACAACGAACTTAAAAGTGTTACTGTAAAAGATGCTCTTAATCATCCTAACTGGTCGATGGGTAGTAAAATTACCATTGATTCGGCTACACTAATGAATAAAGGTTTAGAGGTAATTGAAGCCGTTCATTTGTTTGATGTATCACCTGAACAGATTGAGGTTTTGGTGCACCGACAAAGTATACTTCATTCTGCTGTTGAACTTTCTGACGGTGCAGTGATTGCAGAGCTTGGCACTCCCGATATGAAAGTCCCTATTCAGTATGCTTTGACCTATCCTGACAGGGGAGTTACATTTGAGCATTTGAGTTTAACGGATATAAAAACTCTTACATTTGAAAAACCTGATATGAAACTTTTTAAATGTCTGCCAATCTGCATAGAAGCAATAAGAAGAGGCGGACTTTATCCGACGATGATAAACGGTGCAAATGAAGAGGCAGTTTCTTTATTCTTAAACGGAAAAATCGGTTTTTTACAGATTGCCGAAATTATCGAAAAATCTCTTGATTTATCACCTGTTAAGAATGATTTTACACTTGAAGATGTTTATGAAACCGATAAATTTGCAAGAGAAACGGTTAGAAATCTTATTAAGGGATAGTGATTAAAATTAGTATATCTGATATTTGGAATAATATTTGGCAGTACCTTATTGCTGTTTTGCTGTTT
>DFHZ01000167.1 GCA_002371985.1 Ruminococcaceae bacterium UBA3710
TAATTAAAGGGCTTGAATGTAAAATTGTAACCTATTCCGATAATAATGATTCAACTTTCAGTGCAAAAGGAATAAAATACCGTCCAGATAGCGTAGAATATGAACTTGTAGGAAATAATATTTTAAGCCATATATCGGTTAAAACAGGAGGAAAATTCACTGTTTTTAATTCACTTGCTGTTGCAGTATCGGCACTCGAACTCGGAATTGATATTGAAAATATAAAAAAAGGCTTGTATGCAATATCGGGCGTTAAGGGCAGGGCAGAATCGGTGCCTACGGGTAAAGATTTTACGGTTATAATTGACTATGCTCACACTCCTGACGGTCTCAAAAACATTTTAGGTACATTTAAAGAATGCGAAAAAAATCGCTTAATTGTTCTTTTCGGTTGCGGTGGCGACAGGGATAAAACAAAGCGACCTATTATGGGTAGCATAGCGGTCAGAAATGCCGATTATGTTATAGTAACCAGCGATAACCCGAGAAGCGAAGAACCGTTAAATATTATTGACGATATTTTAGAAGGGACCGTCGGCAGTCCCGTTCCTGTAAAGGTTATTGAAAACAGGGTGGAGGCTATAAAATTTGCAATCAGCATTGCTCTTCCGGGAGATATAATCGTTCTTGCAGGAAAAGGCCACGAAGATTATCAGATTTTAAAGGATAAGACAATACACCTCGACGAGCGAGAGGTTGTAGCCGAAGCACTTAAAAGTTTACAATAATTAGGAGAAAAAGTATGGATAGATATATTTCGATAATTGCGGCGGTTATTTCATTTGCTGTTACGGCTTTGCTCGGATACATAGTTATTCCGTTTCTGCATAACCTTAAATTCGGGCAAACAATACTCGATATAGGACCGAAATGGCATAAAAACAAGCAGGGTACACCTACAATGGGCGGTATTATGATGATATTAGGTGTGCTTGTATCTATTGCCATCGCTTTTTCTGTTTCTTTTGGAACAGACGGAAAGTTTTCGAACGAACTCAAAGACTCATACCGTCTTTCGGTTATGATAGCAGGGTTGGGACTTGCTTTTTGTATGTCCGCAATAGGTTTTATAGACGACTATATAAAGGTTGTTAAAAAGAGAAATCTCGGTCTTACCGCAAAACAAAAAACATTTATGCAGTTAGCCGTTTCTGCCGGATACCTTGTTTGCCTTAATCTTGCCGGAATGAATACAACATATATTCCTTTTATCGGTGATGTTAATATTGTTTCGGGTGTAGGTCTTGTTTTTTGGCCTATTGCTTTATTCTTCATTTACGGCTTTACGAATGCAGTTAATCTTACCGACGGACTTGACGGACTTGCTTCTACTGTTACACTCGTAGTGGCTTGTGCGTTTATGTTGGTTGCCGGAAGATTTAATATTATATCTATAAATGTGATGTCTGCTGCTCTTGCAGGAGCATGTGCAGGGTTTATCGTTTGGAATGCTAAACCTGCAAAGGTATTTATGGGGGATACCGGCTCTATGTTCTTGGGTGGAATGGTCGTTGCTCTTTCCTTTGGAATAAACAGACCGATTTTACTTATTTTCTCAGGGTGCCTCTATTTTATTGAAGCACTTTCGGTTATACTTCAGGTCGCTTATTATAAAAAGACAAAAAAGCGTTTGTTTAAAATGGCTCCGCTTCATCATCATTTTGAAATGAGCGGATATTCCGAACAAAAGGTAGTTTTGTTATTCTCCGGCATTACATTTGTCGGTTGCCTTATAATGTTTATTTTTGCAATTTTCGGTTAAGAATTATTTAAAGGAGGGAAGATTATGTCAGAAAGTAAGCCTTTAAGAAAAAAACACGGAAGATTTATTCAGCAGGGAAAACTTGATATAACATTCCTTTCCTTTGTTCTGATTTTACTTACAGTAGGACTTGTAATGCTCTTTTCGTCAAGTTATGCTTATTCTTATGAATACTACGGAACAAGTTACAGATTTATAATAAGACAATCCGCCTTTGCTGTTGCAGGTGTAGCGGTTATGTTTATCTTTTCAAAGATAGATTACCATTTTTGGCGGAGATTTTGTTGGTTGATTTACGGCATAACACTTGCTCTTCTTGTTTTCTTGCTTGTTTATCATCCTATGGTTTCGGGAACGAGTGTAAAAAGATGGTTTGTTGTAGGTCCTATAAACTTCCAGCCGTCAGAACTTGCAAAGTTTTCGATAGTTTTGCTTTTTTCTAATCTTATAGCCGCTAATCAATCTCAAATGAAAACATTTAAGTTTATTTCAATACTTATTGCAATTTTGGGTATTACCTGTGCTTTGGTTTTTGCGGAGCCTCATATATCTGCCACACTTTTGATAGGTATTATCGGAATTGTACTTATGATAATCGGCGGACTTCAAATGCGTTATATAACTATCGGTTTAGCGCTGGTTGCCGGTGGAGGACTAATCGGATATTTAACAGGTATAATCGGCTACGCAAACGATAAAATAAAGTTTTGGCTTGACCCTTGGAGCGACCCGAGGGGTGGCGGCTTCCAGATTATTCAGTCGCTTTTGGCTATTGGCTCGGGCGGTATACTCGGCAGAGGAATAGGTCAGTCAAGACAAAAATATCTTTGGGTGCCTGAACCTCAT
>DFHZ01000139.1 GCA_002371985.1 Ruminococcaceae bacterium UBA3710
TTGAGGAAATTATTATTCACGGTATAGACAGTGCTATGAATAAGTATAGTAAATGATATGAATTTTTTATCCGATATATTAAAAGATGAGCCGGAGTACAAAAGACTTTTATCCGATATAAGCGGTGGCGATCTTCCCGTTGCGGCATCCGGCTTATCGCAGATACACAAAACGCTGGTTACGGCTTCCGTTTATAAGCATACAAATAAAAAGATTATGCTTATAACACAAGATGAAGCGACGGCATCTGTTATGGCAAATGACCTTGTTTCATTTGGTGTAAATGCGATAAATTTACCGCAAAGAGATTACAATTTAAATAGTCTTGCCGGATATTCAAAAGACTATGAATATCGGCGAACAGACACCCTGTCAAAAATTATTGACGGGGATTTTTGCGTACTTACCGTGTCGGTAGATTCGGCAATACAGTTTACAGTTCCGCCGAAAGTTTTATCGGAGAGTAAATTTGTGATAAAATCTACCGATACCGTAGATATAAAGCAACTTTCCGAAAAATTAGTAAGTATCGGTTATGTAAGAACGGAACTTACCGAGGGTCAGGGGCAATTTTCAGTCAGAGGCGGAATAATTGATATTTTCCCCGTAAACAGAAAAACACCCGTAAGGATTGAACTCTGGGGCGACGAAATTGACAGTATTTCGGAATATGATGCTTTGTCCCAGCGACATACCGATTATCTTGACGAATTTTGCATTTATCCCGCAACAGAACTGCCGTTTGACAGAGTATCCCTGCTTCAAAAATTAACTAAAATACTTGACACTGATAAAAAACTCACCGAAAAGCAGAAAGAAAAAATCGAAACCGATATATCTGCTCTTGAAAACGGAACTTCTCTTCTTGCGGATACCTATATTCCCTTGCTTTATGATAAAACCGCTACGGTTTTTGATTATATGGGCGATTCGCTGAAAATTGTCTGTGAATCGGGGAATATGACGGAAAGGCTTAAAAATATCGAAATCGGGCATTTGGAAGAAATAGAGTCCTTGCTCGAGCGGGGAATGCTCTTTTCAAAAACCGCCGATATTTATCTTAAAAAGGCAGATTTATATAAAAACTTTTCTGATGCCGTTTTTCTTGAAAGTTTCCCGAAAAATGCTTATTCTATCCCTTTAAAAGGTATTTTCAATTTTGATTTTAAAAGGCTATCTCCCTGGAACGGCGATGTTTCGGTACTTGTTGACGATATTTCTTATATCTCCCATATCAAGGGAACGGTTGTAATTCTCGCCGGAGAAAAAAAGGCTGCAACGGTTTTAACCGAAGAACTGAACGAAAAGGGCATAAAAGCTACGGTTTCGCTTGACGGCAAAATAGCCAAAAGCGGAGTTTTTGTTACAACGGGTGCTTTGTCGGCAGGGTTTGAAATACCTATGTCTAAATTTATGCTTATTACGCATAGGTATGTAAGCGGAGAAAAAGCTAAGCGAAGAAAAATCCCTAAAAACGGCAAAGAAATCGGCTCACTTGACGAACTAAAACGGGGCGATTATGTTGTTCATACAACTCACGGTATCGGAATTTTTGACGGCATAAATCAGATAAGAAATAACGGTATAACAAAAGATTATATAAAAATTCGTTATGCCGGAAGCGATACTCTTTATGTTCCTGTTACTCAACTTGATTTAGTTTCTAAATATATAGGCTCTGCCGACGATTCAGGAATAAAACTCAATAAACTCGGAAATGACGCTTGGGCTAAAACCCGAAGTCGTGTAAAAACGGCCGTTAAGAATATGGCAAAGCAACTTACAACCCTTTATGCAAAAAGAATGGCTACAAAGGGTTATCAGTTCAGTCCCGATACCGATTTGCAAAGCGATTTTGAAAGACGGTTTGAGTACGAAGAAACTGAAGACCAACTTCGCTGTATAAATGAAATAAAGCACGATATGGAAAGAAATATACCTATGGACAGACTCCTTTGCGGAGATGTCGGATTTGGTAAAACAGAGGTTGCATTGAGGGCTGCGTTTAAGTGTATAAGCGAGGGCAAACAGTGTGCTTTGCTCGTTCCTACCACTATTCTGGCTATGCAACATTTTAATACCGCTATGAGCCGAATGGGCAGTTTCCCTGTAGAGATTAAACTTCTTAACAGATATGTACCTAAAAAGCAACAGGATAAAATAATTTCAGGGCTTAAACACGGAACGGTCGATATGGTTATAGGTACCCATAGGCTTATTTCAAAGGATGTTTCATTCAAAGATTTGGGTCTTGTAATCATTGATGAGGAACAAAGATTCGGTGTTGCCCAAAAAGAAAGGCTTAAAGAACTCTATCCTTTTGTAGATATTCTAACCCTTAGTGCGACGCCTATTCCGAGGACTTTAAATATGGCTATGTCAGGGCTTAGAGATATGTCTACAATAGAAGAGGCTCCCGGCGACAGATACCCTGTTCAAACCTATGTGTTAGAACAAAATGACGGACTTTTAATTGACGCAATAAACAGGGAACTGCGAAGAGGCGGACAGGTTTATTATGTTCATAACCGAGTTGAAAGCATAGTGTCCCGTGCCTCAAAACTTAAAGAAAAACTGCCCGAAGCCCGTATCGGTATCGCTCACGGACAAATGAGCGAGGATGAATTGAGTGAAGTTTGGCGTCAACTTATAGACCACGAAATAGATATATTGGTTTGCACGACTATCATAGAAACCGGTGTTGATGTTCCGAATGTTAATACCCTTATAATCGAAAATGCCGATAGATTCGGACTTTCCCAACTCCATCAATTAAGGGGAAGAGTCGGGCGTTCTGCAAGACGGGCGTATGCTTATTTTTGCTTTAAAAGAGGTAAGGTCATAAACGAAAATGCACAAAAAAGACTTGAAGCGATAAGACAGTTTACGGAGTTCGGCTCCGGCTTTAAAATAGCACTAAGAGACCTTGAAATAAGAGGTGCCGGAA
>DFHZ01000135.1 GCA_002371985.1 Ruminococcaceae bacterium UBA3710
TGAACTGTAGGTTCACCTGCGAGTTCATTAACATCGATTGTTAACTGATATGTGCCTGCAAGCATATATGTATTAGCATCTTTATATGCTAATACCTGATATTGGTTCTCACCTGCAGGGAAATAAACCATCTTATCAGCAGCGGTATTGGCGCTGAAATATCCTGCAGGGATAGCGTCGGTATAAATACCGTTATCAGCAGAAGTATAACCGCGGGTATTCCATACACGGTCATATTCAGTAGAAGAATATGTTAAATCTAAAGTAAATTTATTGATATCATCAATAAGGCTGTTGCCTGTTGTATTACCTTCGGCATCAACTTCATACATTGCGATATGACCTATTGATGCGATACCTGAATAATCCTGATTACCGATAGTAATATTGAAATTATAAGGGTTAGAAGAAGTTGCAGTAAATGTGTAATAAAGTTTTCTGTTTACTGTGTCTACTTCTTTAGTACCGGATATTGTAGTACTGTCAAATTTAACAATAAAAGCTAAATCAACATCAGAGAATTTGCGGTAGTCAAGAACGATTTTATAGGTTTTGCCTGACTCGATACCGGTATCATAATAATCATGATATCTGAGAAGTCTATTAGTGGTAGAGTTAAATGTAACTCTTCTGCCGAGGTCTGCGCCGTTAAATGCATCTGCATCATAACCTAAAAGACGAACAGATTTAACCGCTGTAGTATTAGAGCCATCCTCGCGATTCCACATTTTATTGTTTGCTTTGCCTAAACCTGAATCATAGTATGTAGATTCTGTGATATTGTTTATAAGGTTGTTGCCTGTAACATCACCTGCATCAAGATCAAAACTCTTAATATAAGGATTAGCAACAAACATTGAGGTTGTACCGTCAGAAGCACCTATAATAATTTCAATACCTGTTGTATCTTCAGCGAGTTCAAAATAAACTTTACGGGTGAAATCTGAAGCACTGTAAGAATCTTCTGCAGAATAACCGTTATCTGTTAAAAGTTCTTCAGATTCAGTTCCAAAGTTATTTTCTAAAACAACTTCCCCGCCTACCATAAGTTTAAGATAAGCGCCCTCGCCGTAAACTGTGTTCCAATCGAAACCTAATTCATAACCGCCTGCTGCTAAAGTGCGGTTTTCATTGTAATAATGCAAATAAGAAGCCTTACCGCTTACAAAACGAACTATTTTAGCATCACCGTCATTATAAGAATCGGGTTCGCCGGGTTCTTCGGGTTCTTCGGGTTCAGGGTCAAAATAACCTTCTGGAATAGGAGATGTAAAGGTCATTTTGTTTACCACTTTTTTGTTCCATTTATTACCTGCTCTTGAAGTACTATAATAATCCGAAGCAAAGGTGTTAATTAAACTGCTACCTGTGGGATTGCCTTCAGCATCTAAAAGATAGAGTGCCGGATTAGCACATGCAAAATCTGCGGGGTCAGCATTATAATAGTTTCCAACCATTGCACCAAGGTTGCCTTCCCAAGCAGAAGCTACAGTAAAAGTAATGATATACTTACAATTTGCTTCATCATAATAAGATACATAATCAGACTGCCAAGATTGAAGTGCGCCTGTTTCATCTTTACCTACCCGAATAACAGGTGTACCGCTGAAAATTTTACAATCCATTTCAAAACGATAATTACCGGCTGCAATTGTTGACCATCCTTTTGTATACTGCAAACGGTTGTTAGCATCAACGTCACCAGATATTCTAATCAAATCTGGTGTAGTGCCTGCCGCACTTGTGGGAAGAATTGAAACGCAAGTGAAAAGTGACATTATCATACATAATGCCATTAGAAAGCTTAAAACTTTCTTAAAATTAATTTTTGCCATAAATTTTCCTCCTTAAAATAAGAATTTTTTTAAGAGACGCTGTTTAATTCTTTATTCGTATCACCCCTTTGTGTATATGTTTTTAAAGTGTGAAATGTAACGCGCAATGTAGGGGCGGATGCCCACATCCGCCCGAATGATTTTAATTAAATCACCCGTTTTTGCGAGACGATGCCCACATCGTCTCCTACAATATGAATTGATTCTTCTGTTTAATTACGAATTACGCATTACGAATTACTAATTAAATTAATCGTTCTCCAACCACAAAACTGTGCCGGGGTTCTTTTCAAAACTTGCAACAGCATTTTCGAGGCCTTCCTGCGATGATGCGCTCTTTAGTCCCACAACCTGTATTGCTTCGCCGTATTTATTATATGTTTGATAATAACTGTTTCCGCTGATATCCCACATACCTTCGCCGTCAAGATATTCTCTTGAGCGATTTTCCCAACGAACAAGCGCACGCAAGGACATATCCAAAACATTATTTTTAATTTCGCAGTTTTTGGCGTTTCGCTTTTCGGATGAAGCACCACCATAAACAGCGTAACCCCATTTATCAGGGCGTTGAATACCGCCCCAACCGTAGCCGCTATATCTAAACATATTATTGTTAAGTTTAAAGTTTATAACCTTTGCTAACACATCATAATCACTATTTATAAGGTCTTCACGAGTATCATGCCAGGTCTCTATAGCATAGTTACAGTATTCAATGATATTGTTAACAACTGATATATCCTTATAATAAGCCTTATCGCCTATACGGTCGTTACCGTCAGCATCTTTACCTGGCATATATGTATCAGTACCCTGCCAAGTGTATCCTGTATCATAAGCCTGGTACATCCAGTTATTTTCTATTAACTGCTTATCGGTACTGTTCCACTGTTGGATACAGTTACCTAAACGAGTTGTACCCGACTGAATTCTACCGCCAATAAAACCCATTTCACAGTTGGTGATTTTGGTGTTATTGTTACCGCACATCGTAACGCCGAATCCGCCAAAGTATTTAATACAGATATTATCAATAGTGATATCATCTCTACCAACACCGAAGCAATCTGAAAGACTGGCGATTTCAATGTCTTTATAATATTTACCGGGGTTGCCCTTATCAAAGTAGACATAAAGGGTATCATCACCAGTATTATAGTAATAGTCGCCGTTTTTCTCCAAAACTGTGATACCGTTGAGTTTCTTAACTCCGACTTCTTCGCCCTCGTTAAACACCAAAAGTCCAACGTCACTTGTAGCAACGGTTACTTTCCAAATGTTTTCTTTATTGCTTGCATTCCAATATTTAGAATCAGCATAGTTTTGAGCTGAACCATAGAAAGCGGGTTTCGGACCTTCACCGTATGAACCGAAGGTTACACCTTTTTTGGTTTTAATGCTGTTTGTTAGACGCCAAATACCGCCTCGTTCAAAAAGTACGGCGTCCCCCGGTTGCAAAGAGTACATTGTATATGCATCTGCATCAAGGGTTTTGATTGCAGTTTTTGGTGTTAAACCGTCATTACTATCGTTGCCGTCAGGTGAAACATAAAATGTTCTGCCCGACCATGAATAATATTCAGAAGTGTTTTTGGTATTAAGCACTGCTTCGCGCATTTTTTGCGCCTTATCTTCAACAACACTTGTTGCAGGACAGTTATTAACCTTGCGCCATGCTGTATTTAATGTGTTTCTGTCTTTATTCTTTTCAACTGTAATCTGGAAGCCTGAACTTTTGTTTTCTCCTTTATCAGTCAACAGGTTTTCATAAATATCTGCGCCACCTGTAACCAAATATCTGTCTTTTTCATCAGATTGTGAATACTCTGTATCCTCGGATTCAGTTGATGATGAATCATTTTCCGGGGAAGAATTTGAATCTGTATATTCTTTTGAAACAGGCTTTTTAACGCTGGGTTTATCCCCGCCGCAACCGGCGAGGATAAACATCATTATTAAAAGAGCCGATATAATGCGTTTTCTCATAAAAAATCCTCTCTTTGAGAATCACTTAAACTTTGCTAATACTTCGTTTCCTTTTTTAACTGCAAGTTCAAATGTAGGATTAATTGAATCGAGTTCTTTTTGTAACTGTGCTGCTGAACCACCGAGTCTAATATAATCAGAAAGACCGGCTGTACCTCCTGTTGTTTCTGTTACAACGTCAAGCAATTCGTCACGGGTTGCAATGTAGAACTCTTTCTTATTCATAGCATCTTGATATACTTCATAAGCCTGTTTGTTAACAAAGAAAGCGTTAGCATCATAGTTGTTAGCATCAAGATAATATCTTAAGAAGTAGTAAACTGCTCCGGGGTTTTTAGCACCCTTGGGTATACCGTAAGCCTCAAGTTCGGAGATGTTTTGAACGTTCTCTCTACCTTTGATTGCAGGAATTGGAACACAATACAAGTCATTTTCCTGCTTGATTTCAGCAAGATTTGCGTTAGTCTTGCGGTTCGCAATACTATTAAATGTCATAAAGAGTGTTGTGCCTTTATTAAATACCTTTTGGTCACGCAGTGCAGAGGAAACAATACCTGCCGCTCTTAAGTCGCACATCTGCTTTAATGCCTTATAAACTTCTGGGTCTTTCAAATTGTTTGTGTATTTAGAGCCGTTAAACTTAAACAGTTCAATACCTGAGAAGTCTAAAAGGTCAATTCCAACATTTGTCATCCAAGGGTCGTAACCTGCTGCTGAAGAAGTGTTTTCTTGGAATTGTTTACAAATTTCAAGAAATTTATCCCATGTCCATTCGCCACGTTTCCAAATCAAGTATGGATCTTCAATACCTACATTTTCAACAACTGATTTTCTATACATCAAAACTTTAGGCTGCTGAACAAATGTGTTTTTAAGGTTTACACCGTAAATTTTGCCCTTTATTGTGTACTGACTTGTAACTCGGCTATCCCAAATGTCGCCTTTGAAATCCTGACCTGTAGCAGTCTTTACATCTTGACAGAGATACATTCTGTGAATTGAAGGAGCATAGTAACGAATTAAATCAGGTGAACTGTTTGAGTTTACCAAAGCAGCTATTTTGTCTTCATAACCATTATAGCTTACAACATTCCATTTAACCTTAATACCTGTTGATTTTTCGAAGTTTGCAATAACGCTTTCTGCACCTGTTACTTCTTTTGCAGGGTTCCAGCTTGCAATTGTGATAGTTGTACCTTTGAGTTCTTTAGGCATCTTTGCCAACAACTGACTCCAAGAAAGTTTATCAAGGTCTTCGGTTGTTGCGGTTACATTTGCATTGCCTTTAGAAGCGGCTTTATTACCGGTTCCTGCATTTGAACCGCTTTTTGTATCATCAGTTTGAGTAGAATCTGTGCCGAAATCTAAATCAAAGTCACTCATACCTTCATCAACAGAACTGGTTTTCTTTGAACCGCAGCCAACCATTCCGAAAATCATAAAAACGGTTAGTGCTAAGCAAATTAATTTTAATAATTTCTTTTTCATAACTTTTTCTCCTTTAAATTTTTTATATTAACCCACTATTCCGCAGGTCGCTATACTTTGAACAAATTTCCTTTGCATAAACAGGAAGAAAATAAGCAACGGAAAAATTGTAATAAAACAGCAAGTAAGTAATAGTGAACCTGTTGTAAATAAATATTCTGCTTTCAAATCATTAAGTGAACCTAAGTTTGAATTAAAGTTCGAAAGCACAACGCTAAGTGGAAAGTTTTCCGAGAGATACATTTGTGATAAATAGTAATCGTTCCAGTACCAAACAACCGAGAAAACTATTACCGTAACGCTTGATGCACCAGAAGACGGAAGAACTATCTTTAGGAATGTTTTCCAAGGTCCTGCACCATCAATCCAAGCTGCTTCTTCGAGTTCTTTAGGCAAGCCTTTAAAGAACTGCGAATATATGTAAATGAAGAGTCCGTTCTTAAGTCCTGAAGCTAAAAGTGCAGGAATTATAAACACAAGCGGGGTATTAATGATGCTAATCCTTAAATCTACACCTGTAAGATTATTAATGAGTGAGAAGATTCCTATAAAATCCAAATGTTTGAAATTGTTATAGCTCGGTATCATTATCATCGGGTCGGGAACCATAATGCAAAGTATCATAAGAAAACTTAAAATGCTTTTTCCTTTGAAATTAAACCTTGCTAATCCGTAACCTGCAACGGCACATGTGAAAAATGATATAAGCGCCGGAACTATTCCGCAAATCAGCGTTTGAAGAAGTGAAGAAAAATAGTCCATATATTTAAACGCTACTATGTAATTATCAAGACTAAAGCCTTTTGGTATCCACATAACCGTCGGGTCAAACCAGTCAACAGGATCTTTTACCGTATTGATTGCCATATAAAAAAACGGATAAATAAGCACATAGGCAAAACCTATCAGCAACAAATACCGTCCTATATGGGATAAAGCTGAAGGTATGTGTTTTTTTATTTTCGTTCTATTAACTTTTACCAATAAAACCACCCTACAACAAAATAAATTTATTGTTTATACACTAATTATAAAATTTTTAACTGAAACAAACAAGTGCAATACTTTACCACTTTTGGTAAAAAAATATGCAAATCTTTACCTTTTTTTTAAATGTCAAAAATTTACCTGCAAAATTATATT
>DFHZ01000034.1 GCA_002371985.1 Ruminococcaceae bacterium UBA3710
TTCAAGTCCTGTCACCCGCACCATCCCTGTGCCCCTAAAAGGCACAATGCCCGAAAGCCCTTGAATTTTCAAGGGCTTTCACCATTTTATACGGGTTTTCAAATTTTAATTTTCAAGGCACAAAAAATTGAATAATTGTGAACTACACGGATTTGAACCAAAAATCGAAAAAAATTATATTTTTTTAATCCGTTTTTTATCTTCGATATATCCACTACTTGACTTAAGGGATTTGAACCAGTAAAACATATTTTGACCGTAATTTCTTTATTACATATAAAGATTTTACGGTCTTTTTGGTAAGGGTATTTTCATGTTGCTTACTAACGAGTAACAAAGGGCCACATCTAAATCTGTTTTGTTAAACTTGGAGACTCTGCAAGACCAGTGCTTATGTACAATTGGAACTGTTTTATTTCAGTTACACTGCGTATACTATAATGAATTAATTTTCATTATTTTTGAATATTATATTTTGCTTGTTTTTGTTGATTTTAAAGATAAAATGTGCAACTAAAACGCCGGTAATACCTGAAATCATTTTACCGATAATCATAGGTAAAATATAGTTAGAATTAAAGGCTATTGTAAATGCTAAATGGTCTGCCAATACAAAGGATGCGGATACGATAAAAGCACTGTTTAATACAACTCCCTTATCGTCCATATTATCCATTATTTCAAATGTTGTTATACTTGTTGCAAGTGTCGAAATTAAGCCGGTTATGGAATACTCGTTGATTCCTATTATACGGCTTAATTTTTTTAGCGGTTTTGACAAGATATAAGAAAAAATCTTCAGCAGAGGGAATGCACCTGTCATTATTACGGAAGCATTAAGGCAGATTGTAACTGCGTTCTCTAATGAGTCGATATTATTTATAATTGTTTTTTCTGTTAAAAAATTAATTATTCCTAATATAAGTCCTAATGTAATAATCCCTTTTATGACAATTGCTACTACCTTAAATATTTTTATGCACAATTTTTTAAAGAATATCAGACTTACGGCTATTATGATAGAAAAAAGTATTAATGGTAGCAAATCAATAAGCAAAACTGTTGTTTTTATAGAACAAATAACTCCTAAAACAAAGCATCCTAAGGGTATTGTTAGTATTCCGCATAAAAACCCTAAAAAAATGTTATCGTGATGCTTTGGAGATACTGAGGTAATAACATAGGACAAAGTAAATGAGACTGTGCAACCCATCATAGAAGATACAACTAATCCGTTAAAAAAAGCCAATTCGGAATTGTGTGCAATACTTTTTGCTAACGGTGCACCCCCATATCATTAGCAAAAATTACGGATGAAATTATAGATGGATCAATATGAAGAACAGAATAAAATAGTTCAAAAAGCGGTGACAGTAACTTTGCAATCAGCGGAGAAATTACTATCATACCCATCATAGAGAGCGCAAGATTTCCTAAAAGTATAATTCCTTTTTCAAATTCATTTCCAAACTTCATTTTATTTCCTATTATTCTATCTAATGCTCCTATAATCGAAAAACATAGCATTATTATTGTAATTATATTCATATTATTTTCTCACTTTGTATGCAATTTTTTAAACTTATATGGTGTTATACCCTTTAATTTTTTAAAAACACTTGAAAAATAGCTGCTATCATTAAAACCACATTTGTAGCAAATTTCCGTTATGGGTAGCTTTTCAGTTTTTAACAATTCTTCGGCAAGCGTTATACGGACATAGTTTATATATTCATTTATACAGGTGCCTATAGCCGTTTTAAAGCGTTTTGAAATATAGCTTTCGCTTAAATTGAATTTTTGGCTTAGGAACTGAAGGGATAAATCTTTATCATAATTCAGATTTATATATTCAGCGATTTTTCGCATAAGTAAATCTGTGTCTTCGTTTGAGGAGAAAGTTTTAAGTCTGTAGCGACTAAGATATATAATAAGCTCGCTGATATACAGCTTTATTAATTGCTCACTGTATTCATTGTTCTTTATGTATTCCGATTCGATTTTATAAAACATATTTTCAATTGCTGTTCGGTTCTCTTTTGCAATGTGAATTATATTTTCTTCCAACAAGCCTTGCAGAATTGATGAAATATTGGGATAATAATGCGTACTGTTGAAATTAAGGAGAAGTCTTTCGTTGTAGAGACAATCTTCACTGTCAGTACTGTGAAGGATTTGTTTTGGTATTATAATTAAATCTCCCTCGTTAAGAAAATAGGTTTTATTATCTACGAAGTATTTTATTCTTCCCTTTAACAAGTAATAAAGTTCTATTTCATTATGATAATGCAAGGGACAGTATTTTCGTTCATTAAACTTGCTTTCTTTTGAAAAAAGTTTATCTTTAACTAAATCAGCCATTCTTAATTCACCCACACTAAAATAACATATTTTTATAATTATTACAACAAAAAAATTGTATTTTCAAAATATACAACAAGATATTTAATGAAAATATGAAAATTATATACTATTATATGATTAAATAATTACAAAGGAGTGTTTTTTTATGAATTATAAAAGAAAAAATGTTGAAAATATAAAAATTGCCTATATCGGCGGCGGTTCTCGTGGGTGGGCTTGGACCTTAATGAGTGAACTTGCTTTAGCAGAGGATATTTCAGGTGAGGTGTATCTTTACGACATTGATTTTGAAGCGGCAAAAAATAATGAAATAATCGGTAACAGGATAAGAAATGTAAACGGATGCAAATCGGTTTGGGAATATAAAGCGGTCAAGACTATCGGGGAAGCTCTCATAAACGCTGATTTTGTTATAATATCTATTCTTCCTGCTACTTTTAAGGAAATGGAATCGGATGTACATACACCTGAAGAATACGGGATATACCAGGCGGTTGGAGATACCGTGGGACCGGGCGGATATATTAGAGCTTTGCGCGCAGTTCCTATGTTTGAAGAAATAGCGCTTGCGGTTAAAGAGTATTGCCCTAATGCTTGGGTTATAAATTATACTAATCCAATGACTATTTGTGTTAAAGCACTATATAACGCATTTCCTGAAATTAAAGCCTTTGGTTGCTGCCATGAAGTTTTCGGCACGCAAATACTTATGAAGAAAATGCTTGAAGAGGATTTGGGCTATCAAAATGTAGACAGATCTGACATTAAGGTGAATGTTGTAGGTGTAAATCACTTCACTTGGCTTACATCAGCATATTATAAAGGTATGGATCTGTTCCCTGAATATAAGAAATTTGCTGATAAAAATTACAATGAAGGCATCAATTGTGATTTTGGCGGTCATTTAAACGATTGCTTCACCTGTTTTCACAGAGTAAAGTTCGATTTGTTTAAGCGTTACGGATATATTGCTGCTGCGGGTGACCGTCATTTGGCAGAGTTTTGTCCGGGAGATTGGTATTTGAAGTCACCTGAGCAGGTAGAAGAATGGAAATTTGGTTTAACTTCCGTTGAGTGGAGATGGAATGATCTTAAAGAGAGGCTCGCTAAGAGTGAACGCCTCATAAGCGGCGAGGAAGAGTTTGTAATCAAAGAAACCGGAGAAGAAGGTGTCGAGCAAATCCGAGCACTTTTAGGACTTAGAAATCTTACAACGAATGTTAATTTGCCGAATGTCGGACAGATTCCCAATTTGCCTTTAGGTGCCGTAGTTGAAACAAACGCCGTATTTTCGGATGATAGTATGAGACCGGTAATGGCGGGGGATATTCCAAAGGAGATTTATCCGCTTATCAGCAGAGTGTGCGGCAATCAAGAGATTATTGCAGAAGCTACTAAAACCCGCAATTTGCAACTCGCTTTTTCTGCATTTGTCAATGACCCGCTTGTTCGTTTGCCGCTTAATAAAGCAAAAGAACTTTTTAATAAAATGATTGAAAAAACATCAGAGTATTTAAAGGAATATAAGTGTTAAAAATTCATTTTACGGAGTTTGATATGATGAAAAATCTTCATGATTTTATACTAAATAAAAAGCATCACGAATATCGCCATAATGTTGATTGGAATTTGGCCGAGGAATACTCGGCTTTAGGCTTTTCTGCTATCGAGCGTATGGCAGACCGCTTTGAGCGTCTTTGTGATGAGGAAAAGGCTGTAATTTTAGACGGCGAACAGATAGTATTTTTGCGTACTGTTTCAAATGTAAAAATCACTAATGCGGATATTTCCATTACGCCAAACGGTAAGAATTATTTAAGTGTTATGGCACCTAATGTTAAACTTTCCTCTGGAGAAGGTATTTATCTTAAAAATACAAAAGATGTTATTTTGAGTGATGTTTCGGTAAATACAAGTGCACAAAAGTATATACTTGAAAAAGCTGAAAATACATATATAAACGGTAAAAAGTTGGGATGATTCAGGAGGTTGATTTGATGAATGTTTTGTATATAGGTGCTCATAATGACGATTGTGAGTGTAATGCCGGCGGTGTTGCAGCACTTCTTAAGGAAAAAGGATGCAAGCAACTTTTTGTAAATCCGGCCTCAATTTGGCACGGAGATAATATTTCGGAGGAGACCCGAAAAGAATGGGAATTGCAGGAAATTGAGGCGGCAAAGATATTGGGTGCCCAAAAAATTCAGACTGCCGACCGCTATTCGGGACTTTATCAGTGCAATGCCGATGATATAAAGAAACTCACAAAAATTATCTGCGATTTTAATCCCGATATAGTTTTCATTCATTGGCCAATGGATAATCACATTGAACATAGAGCGGTTGCGGAACTTAGCGAAAAAGCATTATGTTTGGCTCATGTTAAAGGTTCAAAAATCAGCGAGATTTATGCTTTTGAAGCAGGTACAGCTCAGACATCTGATTTCTTTAAACCTGATTTTTATATCGATGTTGAATCTGTGCTTGAAACAGTAAATGAATCTTTGAGGTGCTTTAATCAAAATACTGCCAAAGCTCATAACCTTTGCAGAGATAAAGAAACCAGGGATATATTTAGGGGAAGTCAAATTGGAATTAAGTATGCGGAAGCTTTTAAGATTATAAAATATCCGAATAGAAATAATGATTTTATGCTCAAACAACTGCTTAACGACCAATTCTGTTGGGCAGGTAACGGAATGTATCCGGCAGGCGGATATAATTATTTTTAATAAGTTTTTAGGAATGATTTTAATGAAAACTATTATGGATTTAGAAATTAAAAAGGCAGACAGACCTATAAAGGTTATGCAGTTCGGCGAGGGTAATTTTCTTCGTGCGTTTGCCGATTATTTTATTGATATTTTAAATGAAAAAACAGAGTTCGACGGAGATATTGCGATAGTAAAGCCGATTCCGTTCGGAAATTTAGATAATTTCAAAAAGCAGGATAATCTTTATACCGTTGTGCTTCGTGGCAGAAAAGAAGGCAAAGTTATAAACGAACCGAGAGTTGTAACAAGCGTCAGCAAGGTAATTGATGCAAAAGATGACTTTGACGAATATATGGCTTTAGCACATCTTGATACCTTAAGATTTGTTATTTCTAATACAACCGAGGCAGGTATAACACTCAAAGAAGATGACCACTTTGACGGTTTGCCGGAGTCGTATCCGGGTAAACTTACAAAATTCTTGTTTGAAAGATTTACATTCTTTAAGGGCGATAAAACAAAAGGTCTTATTATGCTCCCCGTTGAACTTATCGACTATAATGGCAGAGAACTTAAAAGGTGTGTGTTAGCACTTGCGGACATATGGAATTTAGGTGATGAATTTAAGAATTGGCTTGAAAATGCAAATGTTTTCTGCTCAACTCTTGTTGATAGAATAGTAACAGGTTATCCGAGAGGCGAAGTAGATAAAATCTGCGAGGAACTCGGCTATACCGATAACCTTGTCGATGTTGGCGAGCCATTCGGTCTTTGGGTAATCGAAAGTGATAAGGATATTTCGGCTGAATTACCGTTTGCAAAAGCAAATTTGCCCGTAATATTTACCGATAATGTAAAACCGTATAAGGATAGAAAAGTAAGAGTATTAAACGGTGCTCATACTGCAAGTGTTCTCGTATCGTATTTGGGCGGAATAAATATTGTCCGTGATATGATGCATGATGAGATTTTCGGTAAAATGACAAGACAGATTGTAGATACCGAAATCGTACCTCTTGTTCCGTTGCCGATTGAAGATGTTAAAGACTTTGCAAACAGCGTTTACGAGCGTTTTGATAATCCGTTTATAAACCACGAGCTTTTGTCAATTTCACTTAATTCTGTTTCAAAATGGAAAGCAAGGGTTTTGCCGTCGTTTAAGGATAATTACAACAAAAACGGCAAACTGCCAAAACTTTTGACATTCTCTTTTGCAGGGCTTTTGGCGTTCTATTGCTCATCCGATTTGCGAGAGGACGGACTTCATAGCAAGAGAAACAACGGCACGGAGTACACGGTTCACGATAACCCCGATGTACTGAAAATATTCGCCGAAAACTCCAAAAAAGCGGAAGAAGATTATGTTAAAGTAATTGCTTCAAATATCGATTTTTGGGGTGAGGATTTAACAAAATACAATAATTTTGTTAAAGATGTTACTAATTATCTTATTAAGATTAAGCAAAACCCTGCTTGTGCCGTAAAATACATTTTGGATGATTAAAATGAAGATATTTAAGATAAACGAAAAAGATAATGTTGTCGTAGCACTTGAAAATCTAAATCAGGGTGAAACGGTTGACAGAATTACCATTTTACAAGATATACCTATGGGGCATAAAATTGCCCTTTGTGATATAAAAAAAGGTGAAAAGGTTATTAAATACGGCTATCCTATAGGTTCTGCAAAAGAGGACATAAAAAGGGGAGGGCATATTCATTCTCATAACTTAAAATCCGATGTTGCAGGAAAACTCACCTATAATTACAACCCTAATTTTGCGGAAATAACACCAACTGAACATAAAACCTTTATGGGTTATAAAAGGGAAAACGGTGATGTCGGTATCAGAAATGAAATATGGATAATACCGACTGTCGGTTGTGTTAATTCCATTGTAAAAGCAATCGAAAACGGCTCAAAACAATACAAAACTGATAATATTGACGGCATTTTTTCCTATAATCACCCTTACGGTTGTTCACAACTCGGCGATGATATGAAAAATACACTTAAACATTTGTCAGGACTTATAAATCATCCTAATGCGGGTGCTGTGCTTGTTGTCGGTCTTGGTTGCGAAAATGGCAATATCGGTGAGCTTAAAAAGTTTTTAGGCAAAACGAATGAAAAGCGAGTTAAATTTTTAATTGCCCAACAAGAAGAAAATGAAATCGAAAAGGGAATAGAACTTGTAAAAGAATTATGCGATTATGCCGATAAATTTACAAGAACTCCGCAAGATACAGAGAAGCTTAAAATCGGTCTTAAATGTGGCGGTTCGGATGGTTTTTCAGGTATTACCGCAAATTCGCTTGTCGGCTCTTTTTCGGATATGTTAATATCAAAAGGCGGTAGCACCGTGCTTACGGAGGTTCCTGAAATGTTCGGTGCTGAAACAATTCTTATGAATAGGTGCAGAACCGAAAAGTTATTTAATAAAACGGTTGACCTTATAAATAATTTTAAAGGTTACTTTATGAAATACGGCGAGAAAACCGATGAAAACCCGTCCCCCGGAAATAAGGATGGCGGAATAACCACTATTGCTGATAAATCGCTCGGTTGCGTTCAAAAGGGTGGCACTGCACCGGTTGAGGATGTTTTAAACTACGGCGAACAGGTAAAGAAAAAAGGTTTATCACTTCTTCAAGCACCGGGAAATGACCTTGTAGCTTCAAATGCTTTGGCAGTAAGTGGATGTCAACTTGTTTTGTTTACAACGGGTAGGGGAACGCCTTTTGGTTGCCCTGTACCTACAATAAAAATTTCAAGCAATACTCCGCTTTATAACAAAAAGAAAACTTGGATAGACTTTAATGCAGGGCAGCTGCTTGAAGATAAAGAAGTCCCCGAACTGACCGGTGAGTTTTTGGAATTTGTGCTTGATATATGTTCGGGAAAAACTGCAAAATCCGAAATGCTTGACAAAACCGAACTTGCTATATTTAAAGACGGTGTTACTCTTTAAGGGGATATGACAATGGGAATAATCACAGAAGATTTTTTACTTAAAACCGAAACAGCAAAAAGGCTTTATAATGTGGCAAAAGATATGCCGATAATCGATTATCACTGCCATATAAATCCGCAGGAAATTTATGAGAATAGAAAGTTTGATAATATAACTCAAATTTGGCTCGGCGGAGACCACTATAAATGGCGTCTTATGCGTTCAAACGGCGTAGACGAGAATGAAATCACGGGCGATGCCGACGATTACACAAAATTTCTCAGATTTGCCGAAATGTTGCCAAAAGCAATAGGCAACCCGATGTATCATTGGTGCCATTTGGAACTGAAAAGATATTTTGGTTTTGACGGTATACTAAACGGCGATACTGCAAAAGAAGTATATGACCTTTGCAATAAAAAACTTCAAAATGAAGATATGAGCGTCAGAAGTATCATCGAAAAATCAAATGTCAAAATGATAGGCACTACCGATGACCCGATCGATAACCTCAAATGGCATAAACTGCTGAAAGAAGATGAAACTTTTAAGACTTTGGTTTGCCCTACATTTCGCCCCGATAAGGCGGTCAATATAGATAAACCGGGATTTGTCGATTACATAAAAGAATTAAGCAAGGTATGTGAGATAGACATAAAAACTATTGACGATGTAAAAGATGCTCTTTTAAAAAGGCTTGATTTCTTCTGTAAAATGGGTTGTAGAGCAACTGACCACGGTCTTGATTATATTGTATATGAGCCGACTACCGGTTTTGCCGTAAACGATATTTTTAAAAAGGTAATGAACGGTGAGAGAATTACAGGGCACGAAGCCGATATGTATAAAACCGAACTTATGCTCTTTTTAGGCGAAAAGATAGCCGAAAATGGAATAGTAATGCAACTGCATTATGGAGCGCAAAGAAATACAAACAGTAAAATGTTTGAAAAACTTGGTGCAGATACAGGCTTTGACTGTATATCTGTTAGGAACTGCGGAGAAGCATTAACAGGCTATTTAAATGCACTGAATAAGAAAGATAAACTCCCGAAGACAATAATTTATTCGCTTAACCCTAACGATAACGAACTTATTGATACCGTTCTCGGTTGTTTCCAGGGTAGCGAGGTGGCAGGAAAAATTCAACACGGCTCTGCTTGGTGGTTTAGTGATACCAAAAGCGGAATGGAAGCACAGATAAAATCGCTTGCAAACCTTTCACTGCTTGGCAACTTTGTAGGAATGCTTACCGATTCGAGAAGTTTTCTATCCTATACAAGACACGAATATTTCAGAAGAATACTTTGTAACATAATCGGCGATTGGGTAGAAGATGGCGAATATCCGAATGATGAGAATGCACTTGAAACTATAATAAAAGACATTTCATATAATAACGCACAAAAATACTTTAATATTTAAGAAGAGGAATAACAATGGATAAACTCATCCCCGTAGTGGTAATAAAAGAATTAAACGAAACAGATAAAATCTTAACCGCACTTAAAAACAGCGGTATAAACTGTGCTGAAATTACATTCAGAACCGCTTGTGCGAAAGAAGCAATAGAATATGCGGTTAAAAATTATGCTGATATGAATATCGGTGCAGGAACTGTAATAAATGCAAAGCAATGCGAGGACGCACTCAAAGCCGGTGCAAAGTTTATTGTATCACCCGGACTTTCGGTAGAGGTTGCAAAGATTTGTAAAGAAAGAAATATCATGTATTATCCCGGTTGCGTAACACCTACCGAGATTATGCAGGCACTTGATTTAGGTATCACAACCGTTAAGTTTTTCCCTGCAAATGTATACGGTGGATTAAAGGCATTAAAGGCTTTATCGGCACCTTTTCCGCAGGTTAAGTTTATACCTACCGGCGGAGTAGACAGAAGTAATATAGACGAATTTTTAGCCTTTGATAAAATAGCCGCAATAGGCGGTAGTTTTTTTGTAAAAGAAGCACTTGAAAAAATGGAGGCAGAGAAATGAAAGTAGTAACATTCGGAGAAATAATGTTAAGATTAGCCCCAAACGGCTATTATAGATTCTTTCAAGACGACCAACTTCAAGCAACTTTCGGTGGCGGTGAAGCAAATGTAGCCGTGAGCCTTGCAAACTTTGGTCTTGATAGTACTTATGTAACAAAACTGCCCGACCATGCAATAGGTCAGGCGGCAGTAAACAGTCTTCGTTATTTCGGTGTAGATACCTCTAAAATAACAAGAGGCGGTGAGAGAGTAGGAATATACTATCTTGAAAAAGGTGCATCACAGAGAGGTTCTGTTTGTATCTATGACCGTAAGTATTCTGCTATTCAACAGGCAACAACTAAAGATTTTGATTGGGACAATATATTTGACGGTGCGGACTGGTTTCACTTTACAGGCATTACTCCGGCACTCGGAGAAAATGTAGTAGAAATCTGTAAAGAGGCTTGTATTAAGGCAAAGGAAAAGGGAGTAAAGATTTCCTGCGACTTAAATTACAGAGGAAAACTCTGGACAAGAGAGCAAGCCAATAAAGCAATGACCGAACTTTGTAAAGATGTAGATGTTTGCATATCTAATGAGGAAGACGCAAAGGATGTATTCGGCATAGAGGCAGAAAATACCGATATAACAGGCGGAAAACTCAATAAAGAGGGATATAAGAGCGTAGCAAAACAACTTGCTGATAAATTCGGTTTTGAAAAAGTCGCTATTACACTCAGAACTTCTATATCTGCCAGCGACAATAACTGGGCGGCAATGCTTTACGATGGGAATGACTATTATTTCTCAAAAGAGTATAAATTACATATCGTAGACCGTGTAGGCGGAGGAGATAGTTTCGGTTCAGGACTTATCTATGCTATTCTCAATGGTAAATCAAGCAAGGATATAATAGAATTTGCCGTAGCGGCTTCTGCCCTTAAACACTCAATAGAGGGAGACTTTAACAGAGTAACCGTCAAAGAAGTAGAAAAACTCGCCGGTGGCGACGGCTCCGGCAGAGTGCAAAGATAAACTGAATGTTTTTATTTTAAATTGATTGTAGAGCATATTTTTGCCTCCGTTCATGGTTTCTCATCAATTCCATTTTAACGGATTTTTGCAAAATATGCTCTACTTTTTTTATTTTTCTTTTTTAGGCTCTATTTCGCTACCCCAACATTTATTATAGAGCCCAAAAAGAGTTATCTCACAATTTCGGGATAACTCTTTTCGCATATATAACTTGAAAATATCAGTAAAGTGGCAAAACAAAATTTTGACTCAGGGATAAATTGAACCATAAAAGAATTATTATGCGTTAAAATTTAATTTTAGCTAGTCCAGCTTCGGCGGTTTCTTTATATGGCGACGATAGATCTTGACCAGTTTCTTTCATTGTTTGAATGACATTATCCAAAGATATTTTTCTTGTACTCCACAAAAAACTAGCCAGATTTACAGCATTTATTGCTCTCATTGCAGCAACGGCGTTTCTCTCAATACAAGGAATCTGGACCAACCCGCAAATTGGATCACAGGTAAGACCTAAATGATGTTCGATTGCAATTTCGGCGGCATATTCGATTTTGTCAATGGAGAGTCCAAAAAGTTCACCAAGCGCCGCCGCAGCCATCGCACAAGCACTGCCAATTTCGGCTTGACAACCACATTCGGCTCCGGAGATGGATGCATTTGTTTTGATTAGATTTCCTATCAATCCTGCGGTCATAAGTGAGTGTATAATCTGCTCATCATTAAAATTATTCTTTTTCTGTTGATAATACAATACGGCAGGAACAACACCGGCGGCTCCGCAAGTAGGTGCAGTAACAATTGTTTTGCCGTCTGCGTTTTGTTCACTTACTGCAAATGCATATGAACATACGATTCTATTTTCCTTGGTTTCCGGTGTTTCATCTATATGTTGACTATTGTATAGAGTTTTTGCTTTTTTTTGCAACTCAAGACCGCCGGGAAGAATACCCTCGCTTTCAAGACCTTTTTCAATAGAAGCTTTCATTGTCTCCCAAACCTCTTTAAGATGGGATTCTAATTGCTGATTCTCATTTTCTTTAACATATTCCCAAAGTCTCAGCTTCCCATTTTTACAATATTCGGCTATATCTATAAACTTATTGTGTTTGTAAATGGTTTTGAGCGATTCAACATAGGAATTTTCAAAGACTATATTGCCACCGCCTACACTGAAAACTCTTGCTCTGTCGATTTCTAAGTCATTCTTATAGGCAATAAGTACCATGGTGTTTGGATGCGGAATATTCTCGTCAATAAAATTAAATTCTATATCACAGCAGATAGGCAATAGTGTTTTTTTAATTACTGTATCTGTTCCGTGACCCTTACCTGTCTTTGCAAGAGAACCGTAAAGAATAATTTTAAAAAAGTTCGCTGTTGGATTCTTTGATTTGAAAATTTTACACGCTTTCTCAGGTCCTATGGTATGTGAGCTTGACGGACCCCTGCCAATTTTATAAATTTCTGTTATAGAATTCATACCGGATATAGGTTCTTTATCGGTGTTAATATGAGGTTTTTGATAAAAATAATCCATTGGCACATTGAATATTTTTGATAGACTGAAAATATGTTCTGCAGAGGGCTGTGAAAGACCATTTTCCCACTTGGATACCGCTCTATTACTGATTCCAAGGTTTTCACTGAGTGCTTTTTGGGACATGTTGTTTTTAATTCGTAATTCTTTTATTGCTTGATAATAAAACTTTTCCATATTTTTAACCTCATCGAATTTCTTGTTTTAGTATAACATAATTCATGTCAACTATAAAGTAAAAGAATAAAGTATTATAAATATAAAAATCAACCAACAGTTGACCGACTGTGAAAATATTAGGCAAGGTAGGAATAACCCTCATACTTTTGGTGCTTTCACTACTTAAGAACAAAGTTTTTAGCTATATTTCTTTTAGTATGATTTTCAAAGTGTCTTTGTCATACTATCAAAAATAGAGTCATCTCGTAATTTCGGGATAACTCTATTATCGCATATAACTTGAAAATATAATCAAAAATGTTATATTATATTCAAGAAAAAGCTTGTTATTATGCGGAATTTTGAACTTGTGGAAATGACTTACACAAGTTGAAACAGGAGCCTACACTTGTCAGGGGAGGCTAATTTGTCCCTAATATAACACAAGCATAAAATAAAATCAAAGTGATGGTTTCGCCGAGTAAGTGAATTCATCTCGACAACACCCCAATATTAAATTGATAATAAACTATTGCATACCGTAAAAAATGTGGTGGTTGAAAAAATTTTTAATAAATTGTATAATTAAATTGAAGTATGCATTTGCCGGAGCAAGTCTCAGAGGACTTGATATGTTTATTGCACCGATGATTGAAAATTTTGGCGACTATTGTGAGAAAGATATATTTTATAAGAAATGGTGGTTATTATGCCGAGAATTCCGTTTAAAACAGAAAGGGAGTATAACGGTTATCTTAGGGTTAATTCTTGCGGAAAGCAATGGCTTATTGATAAAAACTATTTGACACTAAGAAAAGACGGAAGAATAGATTATTCTTTTATTTATGTTTTAGAGGGCATAGGATATTGCGAAATTGATAATATCAAGTATAAAGTTCCTGCCGGAAGCCTTATGTTATATTTCCCAAAAGAAGAACAGAATTATGGTTTTATAAAAGACGATAATTCTATAATACTTTGGTCACATTTTAGCGGTACCGCCTGTGATACATTAATCGAATGCGGTTTTAAAACTCCTACAATCGTTAATGTTTGTGACCGCAAACAGTTTGAGTCTGCTTTTATAAAAATGATTGCGGCATTTTATAAGAAAAATGAGTATTCTGAAATGTTGACTGCCGGATATATGGCAGTTCTTATTTCACTTGTTGCCCAAAGTAATTTAAACAATGCGAAAAACAATTTGAAGTTCTCTAACGAAAAATTAGAAAAAGTGTTGGCTGAAATGCTTATTCATTATAATTTACCGATAAATATAAAAAAGTATGCTGAATATTGTAATGTGGGTGAAGACCATTTTATTAGAATTTTTAAGGCGTATACAGGACTTCCGCCTTATAATTATCAGTTGCAGTTAAGAATCAATCACGCAATTGAATTATTAGAAAATACACCTATGACTATAAGCGAATGTGCAGAAGAGGTTGGTTTCGGAGATGCGGCATATTTTAGCAAAATTTTCAAACGGTTTACGGGAAAATCACCATCTTATTATAAGGGAAGAAAAAATAACAATTAAATTTTGATATATTAAGTAGAAAAACAGAGAAAATCAGAAAAAACTGATTTTCTCTGTTTTTGTTTTATCTGGAAAATTCTGGTTATTGATTTTACAAGAAAAATCGATATTGTACAACTTTTGGTCGATATGGTCAATTTGCAAAAAAATATCCGTATGTTAGAATTATTATAGTGTATTTTGCAAAAAAAGGAGAGCGAAAAATGAAGTTGGATACAAGACTTGTATCATCGCTTGTTAAAATTTTTCCTGATGATATAAACGGAGAGGGGATTTCAAATGCCTCTATTATGCAAAATGAACCTTTTTCTTTTCAGATTGCATTTAAGAGTGAGGATGATGATATTGAAATAGTGCCTCTTTATATTAGAATTGAGAGTGATTTGGATATTAGCCTTATATCTCAGTATAAAATAGGATATGTGCCTCTAATTCGTGCAGACCATATGTTTGCTGACGAAAACTTCGAAAGAAAAACACCGGGTCTTTTTCCCGATGTACTATTAAAGCGTCAGACTAATCCTGAAATTGTTGAAAACGGACCCCAGTGGTCGCCATGGGTTGAAAAGGATGAAGAACACAAATTAAGAACGATAAAAGATTCTTATCAGGCAGTTTGGTTTACAGTTAACGAAAACTGTGAAGAAATCAAAGCGGGTAACTATTACATAAAAATTAAGTTCTTCAATTCAATGGATAATAACTGTGTTTCGGAAGAAACACTTAATCTTGAAGTGATTGGTGCTAAATTACCTAAACAGAGTTTAATTTACACTTCTTGGTTCCATTGTGATTGTTTGGCTGATATGTATGGCATTGAGGTTTTCTCTGATAGATTTTTTAAAATTATGCGTTCTTTTGTAACCGAAGCTGCAAAAACAGGTATGAATATGATTTTGTTACCTGCGTTTACACCGCCTCTTGATACGGGCATTGGAAACGAACGCAAAACGGTTCAGTTGGTTGGTGTAGAACTTTGTGACGGAAAATATAACTTCGATTTCTCACTAATGAAAAAATACATAAATTTGTGTAAAGAATGCGGAATAGAAAATTTTGAACACAGTCATTTTTTCACACAGTGGGGCGCTAAGCATGCACCAAAAATTATGGCTACGGTAGACGGTGAATATAAAAGAATATTTGGTTGGGATACCGATGCCACAAGCGCCGAATACGCTTCTTTCTTAAAAGCGTATTTAAAAGAATTTAAAATGCTTCTTAAAGAGTTTAATCTTGAAAAGAACATATTATTCCATATTTCTGATGAACCAAATGAAGAATGCGTTTCGTTCTATGAAAATGCGCAAAAAATCGTTGGTGAAGAAATAAAGGATTATATGTATGGCGATGCACTTTCACATTTTGAGTATTACGAAAAGGGCTATACTAAAAAGCCTATTGTTATAGTTGATTCCGAGGAAATGGATAAATTCATTAATAATTGTGATGATTATTGGGTTTATTATACAGGCAATCAGTTAAAGTGTGGTTGCTCTAACCGCATCATTCAAACTCCGTCCGCCAGAAACCGAGTTTTAGGTCTTCAAATGTATGTTGGTGATGCAAAGGGATTTTTGCATTGGGGATATAACTATTATTACGATATTATAAGTCAAGGCATGTTTAATCCATTGCTTAATCCTTGTGGATATAATCAACTTGCAGGAACATCTTATCTTGTATATCCGGATACAAGAGGAAAAGCGATTCCTTCACTTAGATTAAAAGTTTTTTACGAGGGTCTTAATGATTACAGAGCATTACAATTGTTAGAATCATTGATAGGAAGAGAAGAGACACTTAAATTTATTAAAGATACCATTGGCGAAGTGAGTTATAAATTCTGCCCGTCAGGTAAACAGTTATTCCAGTTCCGCGAAAAATTAAACAAAGAAATATCTAAAAACATATAAGGGAGAAATTTAAAATGGAAAATTACAATCTTATAGCACCCGAAAAATTGGGTGAAGGCTCAAGTATTAAATTAGATGTATCAATAGCAGAGGTAGATATTTACTGGAAGGTTGCTATTGAAGTATTAAAAGTTATTGCTGAAAACAATAAGAAGGGTGAGCCTACTGTAATGGTAGTGCCTTATGGCCCTTTGGGTCCATATTTCAGACTTGCCGAACTTGTTAATAAATACAGAATTTCTTTAAAGAACTGTGTATTTATCAATATGGACGAGTATTTAAAGGATGACAAAACCTATCTTGATAAGACAGATGCTCTTTCTTTCCGTGGCGGTATGGATAGAATTTTTTATGGTGTTGTTGACGAGGAGTTAAATGTTCTCCCCGAAAACAGAATTTTCCCAGACCCTGAGCATCCGGAAAAGGTTATGGAAATAATTGAGAAGTACGGAAAACTTGACATGGTATTCGGCGGTGTTGGTATTAACGGTCACTATGCATTTAACGAGCCACCCGAGGCTGATGAAATTTGCGATAATGAAGAATTTGCAAACAGACCTACAAGAGTATTAAAAATTAGCCGTGAAACCAGAACAATTAATGCATATATGAACTGCGGTGCAGACCTTAACGCAATTCCTACATACTGCATTACTGTTGGTATGAAAGAAATTATGATGGCTAAAAAGGTTATTATGATTATGCCTCGTGACTGGAATGCAGGCGCTTTGAGAAAGATTTTACACGGAGAAATTACTGCAAAAGTTCCTTGCTCACTCTTTAGAAATCATAAGGACGCTACTATTTATACATTAACAGAAGCTACCAAGTGTCCTATTCCTGAAATCAGAGTTTATAACAAATAATGAATAGTTTACTTATAAAAAATGCGAATGTGGTTTTCCCTGATGAGGTGAAACTTACAAGTGTTTTAATAGGAGACGGAATAATATCTGCAATTGGTTATCAAGGCAAAGCAGATAGAGAAATAGATGCTAAAGGTAATTATCTTTTAGCAGGTTTTATTGATATTCACGTTCACGGCGGTGGTGGAGCAGACTTTATGGATGCGACCCCTGAAGCCTTTGAAATAGCAGTGAAATCTCACCTTGAACACGGAACAACAACTCTTTTACCAACTGCAATGACCGCAATCGAAAGTGATTTAACTGATTTCTTAAATGCTTTTAAGGAATTTAAAAGTAAAAGTGAATATTCCGCTTTAACACCGGGAGTTCATTTGGAAGGACCGTATTTTTCGGGGGCTAATGCTAAAAGCAGTGGCGCTCAACCGAGCGGACTTTTAAGACTTCCTGATGAAGCTGAAATGAATAGGCTATTAAAAGTGGCAGACGGTGATATTCTTCGTTGGGATGCAGCACCAGAACTTGAGGGAAGCGAAATGTTTGCAAGAAAATGCAAAGAGAACAATATAATATGTTCAATAGCACATTCCGCTGCCACAAGTGAAGAAGCTCAAAAGGGAATAGATAACGGTTTTTCGCATGTAACCCATTTTTACAATGCGGTGACTACATATCGCAAAGAAGGACAAAAGGTACTTGCTGGTGTTGTTGAGGCTACTTATCTTAATGAAGATGTAACAGTTGAGCTTATCTGCGACGGAAGACATATTCCGAGAGATATTTTAAGATTAGCGCTTAAAATTAAGGGAGCAGAAAAGGTTGCGGCTATTACCGACGGTATGAGAATTGCAGGAACTAATATGCAAAACGGAAAGCTCGGCTCTCTTAAAAACGGCACAGATGTTATAGTTGACGATACAGTTGCAAAACTGCCCGATATGTCATCTTATGCGGGAAGCATCGCAACAATGGACAGATGCCTAAAAGTTCTTGTCAAGGACTACGGAATTAATATTGTAACCGCTTCTAAAATGCTGTCGAAAGCACCAAGCAATATTCTCGGGTTTGATAATAAGGGAAGCATTGAAATTGGAAAGGATGCAGATCTTGTGGTTTTTGACAATGATTTTAAATTGCGAAATGTGATTGTAAAAAGTTTTATACAATAAAATCATTAAAGTTGATATAGATTTGTTGGTAGTATACGCACCATACGAAAAGATTGATGAAAATAAACTTTTAAACGAGAGTTGTTATTATTTCTTATTTGCCATTATGTCTTGGTGTGTAGGTTTTAATGAGTTTATGCCTTATGCCATCTGTTTGAGGCGCACCTCGAACAGTGTGGGCGTGGGATTTTCAGTATTGCCAAGCCGTTTTGTAAATTCTAAGCCGTTAAGGAAAAGACACTTGCGGATCTCGATGTAATTCTGCCCGAACTTAAAAACAGAGGATATATTTTAACAACCCCGAAAGAATTGTTTAAGATTAAAGGCATTAACAACATACCTTTGGGAATTAATATTGATAATGTCAATTTCGTGTAAAACTTTTATTTTATAAAAGGATGGTGAGCCACTTGCCTGATAAAACACTTTGGGATTTTGGATTTCATGCAGAATTCTGTGAAAACAATTTCTGGAATCATACGATCACACACAATCATTTTCATAATTTATATGAGTTGTATTATCTCGTTGAAAATGAAGTTATTTATTTTGTCGAAGATAAAGTGTATTTAGTTAAACCAGGTATGGTGGTTGTTATACCGCCTAACAGAAAACACGCAACATTTCCTGTTAACAACGATATAATGAAAAGATATTTAATATATTTGCCCGAATATTTTGTTGAAGAATTTTTAAAAGATGATGCTGTTTTGTTGAATAGAATTTCTTCTAAACCGATCATAGTAGATAATGATAACAAGATGATTGAGCATTTTTTCAAGAAAATTATTGAAGAGTTTAAGAAGCCAAACGGCAGTATCGCTATACAAAAGACATTGATTGGGGAATTACTTGTAACCTTGAATGGCTATTATGGTGATGAAAAGAAATCTGAATTTTCATCCGAAACAAATAAAATAGCATCGGGTACTATAAGTTTAATTACAAGATATATTAACGACAATTTTTCGAAAAAAATTACGTTGGAAACTTTATCTAATGAGTTTTTTCTGCATCCGTCATATATAAGTCGAATTTTTAAGAAAAAACTTAATATTTCATTTTCGGCATTCTTAAGAAATATAAGAATCAATAAGGTAATGGACTACCTTAAGAATACGGATTATACAATAACGGAAATAGCCCAAAAGACTGGATTTGATTCTTTAACATCACTTTGTCGTGTTTTTAAGAAAAACGTTGGAATGTCGCCTTTAAGGTACAGAATTTTATACAAGAATACCAACCTTGAATAGATTATATTTCAGGTTTGAAAATATAAAAGGAGAGTGCTTAATGTTTACCGACTACGATCAAATAATTGACAATTTAATTGAAGAAATGTCTTTAGATGAAAAAATCGGTCAATTGAATCAGATAACAGGACCTCTCGAAGAATCACAAATAGAGGATATAAAAACTGCTATCAGAAACGGTCAAGTCGGTTCAATTATTTTGGCACGTTCTTCTACTGCGGGAAATGATCCTCAGGGCCACGTTAATCTGGAACTTTATAACGAACTTCAAAGAGTGGCTGTTGAAGAGAGCAGACTTAAAATCCCCATGATTTACGGTAGGGATGTTATCCATGGTCATAGAACAGTTTATCCTATACCGCTTGCATCTGCGGCAGCTTTTAATGAAGAACTATTAGAAGAATGCTACAGAAATATTGCAACAGAGGCGGCAAGTGACGGTATACATTGGACCTTTTCTCCTATGCTTGACCTTTGTCATGACCCAAGATGGGGCCGAATAATAGAAGGACCCGGTGAAGACCCTTATGTTGGAGCTTGTATGGCAAGAGCGTGTGTAAAAGGCTTTCAGGGCAAAAGCCTTAAAAATAAGGATAGCCTTGCTGCTTGTGCTAAGCATTATATAGGTTATGGTGCAAGTGAGGGCGGCAGGGATTATCATCGCACAGAAATTGCTGATGCTACACTATATAATTATTTTATTCCCGCTTTTAGAGAGGCTGTTAATGCCGGCGTTTCAACCGTTATGTCGTCTTTTAACGATATAAGCGGAGTGCCTGTCACAGGAAGTAGAAAACACTTAACCGATATTTTAAGAGGAAAACTTTCTTTTGAGGGCTTTGTTGTTTCTGATTGGGGAGCAGTTGAGCAGTTGCAGAAACAGGGTGTAGCAGATTCTCGTGCCGATTGTGCTAAAGTCGCTATTAATGCAGGATTAGACCTTAATATGTGCGACAGATGTTATATCGAAGAACTTAAACAATTGGTTATCGACGGCGAAGTTTCAGAAGAAACGGTAAATATTGCAGTTAAGCGGATTTTAAGGGTGAAATTTGCTATAGGTTTATTTGAAAGACCTTATCGCGAAAATTTCAGTTACGACAGAGAAAAACACCTCGGAAATTCAAGAAAATTAGCAATTGAGTCAATGGTTTTGCTTAAAAACGATAATGTTTTACCATTGAAAAAAGATACTAAAATTGCATTGATGGGACCATTTACTCATGAAAAAAGAAGTCTGCTTGGTAGTTGGGTGTTAGACGGTGACGAAGAAGAAACACCAAGTCTTTTTGAGGCTATGACGAATGTTTTAGGTGAAGATAATTTCGATTGTCAAAGCAATTCAAGATTTTATGATGATACAAACTATATTTATCCTAATGCTGATGTTGTTGTAATGGCATTAGGCGAGAGTAACTTTGCAACAGGTGAAAATCGCGCAGTTTCGGATATTTCATTAAGTCTTTCTCAAAGAGAACTTATTGATAAGATTCACGCAACGGGCAAAAAAATAGTCGGCGTTTTCTTCTGCGGAAGACCTATAGCTATGGAAGGTGTTGCAGATAAGTTAGATGCAGTGCTTTATGCTTGGCATAGTGGCAGTGAAACAGCTAATGCGGTTTGCGATATTTTATTTGGGAATGCTGTACCGAGCGGTAAAACTGCGGTTACATTCCCAAGAAAATCGGGACATATTCCGCTTTATTATAATGTTACTTCAAGTGGACGACCGGTTGACTGTTATTATAATGAAAATCCTGGAAACTGTTATCTTGACAGTACACCGACCCCTTATTATCCGTTTGGATATGGCTTATCATATACAACATTTAATTATGGCGAGATAAAATTAAATAAAAATTCGATTTCACTTGAAGATTTGAAATCGGGTAATAATTTCGAAATATCAATTAATATATCAAATTCGGGCGATTTTGACGGTAAAGAAACCGTGCAACTTTATATTAGAGACAAAGTTGCTTCGATTATGCGCCCAATTAGAGAATTAAAACAATTTAAAAAGCCTTTTATTAAAAAGGGCGAAACAGTGAAAGTGAATTTCAGTTTAGGATATAAAGATTTAGGATTTTATGATGAAAACGGAAATTATTTAGTAGAAAAAGGCGAGTTTCAAATTTTTGTTGGAGAAAATTGCCTTACAGAAAATTTTGTTACAGTAAAACTAAATTAGAAAGCAGGAAATAATATGTCAAATTTCATTCCATATCCCTTTTACCACGATGATGTGCCGATTGACATTTCGTTTGTTTTTGAGGACGAAAAACCCGCCGGAAAACACGGTTTTTTAAAGGTAAAGGGTAAAGATTTTGTGTTTGAAGACGGAACAAAGGTTAAATTTTGGGGAACGAACTTTAACGGTTGGGGATGCTTTCCTGAACACGATTATGCTGAAAAGTTAGCAAAGAGAATTGCTAAACTTGGTATAAATCTCGTTAGATTCCATCAGTTAGACGCACAATGGCATACACCCAATATCTTCAGCTTCACAAAAGGCAAAAGAGTAACAGGAGGTAAACTTGACCCCATTAGTATGGATAGACTTGACTACCTCATTTATTGCCTTAAAAACGAGGGCATTTACTGCTATATGGATATGTTTACGTATAGAAAGTTCAAGTCGGATGAGGGTGTAGAAAACGCAAAAGCATTGAGCGATGCTGCAAAGTGTATGAGTGTTTTCAGTGATAAACTAATCGAACTTCAAAAGCAATTCTGCGAAGAATTATGGACACACGAAAATCCGTATACCAAGTTAAAATATGCAGATGACCCTGTTTTTGTTATGGCAGAAATCTGCAATGAATGTGACTTGTTTTCTGGGGGTCAGTTTAAGAATCTTGTTGAACCCTATAAAACCGAATTCATAAATAAGTTCGATAGTTGGCTTAAAGAAAACGGATATGAAGAAAAGGTAGAAGATTTCGACATTTTCGATTTCAACAATGAGATTTTAATTGATTTTAAAATTTATCTCCAAGAGCGTTATTACGATGAAATGTATTCGCTAATGAGAAAATGCGGTATAAAGTTCCCGATAACAGGCAATAACTGGCAGTCTACTCCTGCTAACGCAAAAACTCAGCTTATGACCGATTATTTTGACGGTCACGCTTATCACTACAGTTGGAGCTGGAAAGAATTCGAAAAGCGTTGCGCAAACAATTCAATAACTAAAAATGATGTTAATGCTGTTGTAAACAGTAGCAACGATGACATAGTTACTCCGTATTCATACCTTTGGTCTTGCGCTGTATTGGCAACAGAAAATAAACCTACATTTGTTTCCGAATGGGATATGCCTTGGCCTAATCATTATAGAGCAGAATCAGTGCTATATTCGGCAGCTTTAGGTTTGCTTCAAGGTTGGTCTGGTTTTGCTATTCACACCTATTCGTATTCTTCAAGACTAGATAGAATGGATACGATAGGAAGGGAAATCACATCTGAGAAAATAGGCGGAGTACCTTATCGTCAAGGTGTTTTTAGCGCTTGGAATGACCCTGCTAAATTTGGGCTATTCTATCACGCGGCGCTAATGACCAGACGCGGTGATGTGTCAATGGCTAAAAATACCATTAAACTCAAACCTTTTTCAAGAACTGATTGGAATCACGATGAGGTTATGGCAAATATCGAAAAATCCGCTATTATATCTGACCTTTCATTTGAAAGCTTTTCTTCTAAAGATGAAAAACCTGTTTTTGAAAATGAGATTATTTCAGATACAAAAGAGCTTCTCATTGACCGCAAGAAAAACTACGGATATATCAATACACCAAAAACCAAATGCGCTTACGGTTTCTTAGGTAAAAATAGAGAAATAGAACTTTCAGGTGTTAAAATTAACTGTGAAACTGATTTTGCGGTTATTGCAATGAGTTCGCTCTCGGATGATGATATTAAAAATTCGGATAATATCTTGCTTACAACTGTGGGCAGAGCGCAAAATACTGATGCTAAGTTTATGGGTGATTTAACTGTTGACCAGGGTAAACCGCCTATAACAGTAGAAGTTATAAAGGCGGAAATCGAAATTGAAACCGATGTTGACGGTATGACTGTTTGGGCTATCAGTCCCGAAGGTTTCTATATCGGAACCGTTCCCGCTGTCTTTGAGAACGGAAAACTTAAATTCACTGTAGGCAACACTTCACAGTCAATGTATTATCTAATTGTAAAGGAGTAATTTATTATGTTAAAAATCGGTTGGTCAAAAAGGGATGTTTCAACGGATAAACCCGTCATTATTCCGGGGCAGTATTATATCCGCTTTTCAAAGGGTGTTTTAGACCCGATTATGGTTACGGCGCTTACCGTTGACGACGGCAACGATTCGGTCATATTTCTTCAGGCGGATCTTGTAAACGTAAACGCCGGCGTATTTGATACCATAAAAGAAAAAGTATCCGCGGCGGACCCGACAATTAACACTGACAAAATAATAATGAATATTACTCATACCCACGCAGGGCCTTTGGTTAATAAGGGCACCATTGCGGGCGGCTGGGGCGAGTTTTCCGAGATTCCGCACGACGGTGTAGAGCTTATGCCGCCGGAAGAATACTTTGAGTTTTTCACCGACAAAGCGGTCGAGGCAATTTGCGAGGCCTACAATTCTAAAAAAGACGGGTATATTTCCTATGGTTATGGCTATGCCGTTACCTCACACAACCGCCGCGCCGTTTACTTTAAGGATATGAGTAACGAGAATAATAAGTTTGTTGAGGGCACTGCAAAAATGTATGGTCCAACAAATATACCCGAGTTTTCGCATCTTGAAACGGGCGCTGATCATTACGCAAACTTTATGTTTACCTTCGATGCGGATAAAAAGCTTACCGGCGCGGTTGTAAATGTTCCGTGTCCTTCGCAGAATATGGAGCTTGAGTATTATTTAAGCTCTGATTACTGGGCGGACGTCCGCACCGAGCTTGCAGCGCGTTACGGTGATATTTACGTTCTTCCGCAGTGTGCAGCCGCCGGTGATTTAGCGCCGAGACCGCGTTATTACGATAAAGCCGAATCGCGCAGATTCCGCCTTAAGTATTCCGATCTTAAGATTGAAAAAGAGCTTATCAACCCATCCGAAGTATATAGAAGGCGTGATATATGCGAGCAGATTTGTAATGCGTTTGACGACGTTTATTCCTGGGCTAAAAAGGAGCTTTACTGCGACGTTCCCGTAATGCATAGAGTTAGGCAGTTGCAACTTGATAAAAGGCGCATTACCGAAGAAGAATACGAGTATTATAAAAAGCAGCCGAAGTATAAGCCCAAAGACCTTATTTGCACGGACGATAAGGTTTATGACCTTAAGTGGAACTCAATTGAAATAATGCACCGCAACGATAATAACGAAGTTGTTGAACGCTACGAGTCTCAAGATGCAGAGCCGAACTTCCCGATGGAAATGCACGTTGTAAGAATAGGAAATATCGCCTTTGCAACAAATCAGTTTGAACTGTATATGGACTTTCAGCACAGAATACAGGGTCGCTCACCGTTTGAGCAAACCTTTATTGTTCAGCTTTGCGCACAACCGGGCAGAAGGTCGGGCACATATCTTGCAACCGAGCGTGCCGCAAAGTGCAGGGGATACAGCGCCAACCTTTTCTCAAATAGGGTTTCGCCCAAGGGCGGACAGACTTTGGTTGAAGAAACATTAGCTGAACTTAATGAGTTGTATGGCGCTAATGAAAATTAGCATTAATTCGTAAAAAAATATAATTTTGCAGGTAAATTTTTGACATTTAAAAAAAAGGTAAAGATTTGCATATTTTTTTACCAAAAGTGGTAAAGTATTGCACTTGTTTGTTTCAGTTAAAAATTTTATAATTAGTGTATAAACAATAAATTTATTTTGTTGTAGGGTGGTTTTATTGGTAAAAGTTAATAGAACGAAAATAAAAAAACACATACCTTCAGCTTTATCCCATATAGGACGGTATTTGTTGCTGATAGGTTTTGCCT
>DFHZ01000130.1 GCA_002371985.1 Ruminococcaceae bacterium UBA3710
GACAGTTTATTATCAACCAAATCATTGATGAATATGACGGTCATAATGTCCGAGAACTTGCCACTAAATACGGCTATACCGAAAAATGGGTAAGAAAGATACTAAAAGACCATATAGATAACGCTTTTTGACATTTACAGTTTGTTTTGTTATAATGCAAATATCATTTTATCAGGAGTTTTAATATGGATTTATCTTTGAATTATCGTGGTGATAAAGGATTTCGCTTGCTTAATATTTATGAGCGTCTTAACAGGGGTGAAACGATTTATAAAAGCGATCTTGCAAATGAATTTGGTGTATCCCTCAAAACAATTCAACGGGATATTGACGATTTGCGCACTTATCTTATCGAAACGCATTTTGAAGAAATAGAGGTATCCATACGATACGATAAATCAAAAAACGGATATTATTTAATACGTGATAATAGAGAGTATTTAACTAATGAAGAAATTGTATCTCTTTGTAAAATATTATTGGAAAGCCGTGCTTTCAACAAAAAAGAATTATCTTTATTGATAGAAAAAATTCTCGCACAGTCGGCACCTAATGATAAAAAAATTATTCGCGAAATAATCGCTTCCGAGTATCTGAATTATGTTTCGCCAAAGCATAACAAACCGCTTTTTAGGGAGATATGGCATATTTCACAAGCAATTTTTTCGAAACATATTATCACATTTACTTATGAACGGCAAGATAAAAAAATCAGTGGCAAGGTCATAAAGCCGGTCGCCTTGCTTTTTTCGGAATTTTATTTTTACCTAATAGGGTTTTCTTCGGGTGATTCCACCGATTATCCCTTTATTTTCCGGATAGACCGTATGAGAAACATAACAGTTACAAATAAAACCTTTGATATTCCTTACAAAGACCGTTTTCAGGACGGCGAGTTCCGCAAACGAGTACAGTTTATGTATGCCGGACCGTTAAAAACTGTTCGCTTTGAATATAGCGGTGTTTTAGAAGCAATTCTTGACAGACTTCCCACCGCCGAAATATTGCAGGAAAAAGATGGAACATACACCATTTCTGCCGAAACATACGGCGATGGCATTTATATGTGGTTAAGAAGTCAAGGAGATTTGGTAAAAATTCTTTCATAAATTTTTATAAATCTCATTATATGTCCATCATCCTCTGTATAATGAAATTATAGCGTCAAGATACGGAGGAATGAGCATGAAAGTATTCTTGTTTTTGGTTTTTCTGTTTTTATTAAAAACCAAAAGAGGGCGAAAAGTTTTACTTTCGTTTCTCAAAAAACAAAGGAAAGTTATTTGCAAAAACCTATTGGGATTTTTGGTGGCAATTTCAGTATGTACTGCTGTTGTATTGACACTTTCCCACATTGGAGAATGGCTGGTCCTTTCTGTCTCGGTTTTGTATGTTTTTTGGTTATTAATTAAAATTATAAATTTGAAATTTATAAAAAAATAAATGGAGGGAATACCTTTGAGAAAAAACAAGGAATTTAAAGCAACGATCTGTTACACACGCAACGACTTAGCAGATGCCTTAGAAGCAAAGAAATTTGTTATAGTAATCGTTGGGGAAGCTTACGAAAAGTTTAAGTCAGTTGCCAAGGAGGATTATGAAAAAAGCGGAATGAAAAAATCACTTGCATTAGGAATTGGAACAGCGGCATTTCTGCCGGGTTTAGGTGCTGCCATACTCTTGGGAAGAGCACTTACACTATCCACCAAAGAATTTAGAAAATATCGTTACAGTTACTATGAATATCAAAACAGTCCTTGTATGATTTTAATTCGTCAAGCTGCATTCAGTGACGATGCGTTCGACCCAATGTTAGATAAAATTGTGGATTTTCCAACGATAAAATTCACTGAGACACCTATTTGTGCTTCCTGCGGTTATCCATTAGACACAGATCAATACATGAAATTTAAGGTTTGTACCTGTAAAAAATGTTTTGCTGAAAATTTGCGTTTATTTAAACGATAAGTATTATTAATAAATTATCTTGGAGTCAATATGGAAAGTATTGTTAAAATACAAACAGAATCAGAAGATCATAATTTTAAGGTAGAATACGAAACGCTCGTATACACCGATAATGATCCTGAAAAACAGAAAATATTTGATGAGATTGAAGCTATTGATGAACGGATCAATAGTAATATTAACAAATCAAATACTTTAAACAACGAAATCGATCGGCTAACAAATCATTCAGATTATCTTGATTATACAATTGCAGTTGCAAGCGGTGTTATTGCAGGAATTATTGATTCTTTATGGGTTGGGGAATTTTCGTTAGACAGAGCAAACAAATGGGGTAATGATAAAGTAAATAACTTTGTTGTAAAAACAGCTCAAAAACAGGGTTACAAAGGTGAGGATTTGCCTGGTGCAATTGAATATTTAGAAAAGAAGTTCCCAATTGTAGCCGACAAAGCAACAAATGACTTTGGAGGTGGATTACAACATCATCTCCGAGATTTTTCTCATCACCCAACTCTAGTAGGATTATTATTCTCCCTACTAACACAATTTACCGGAAATGTTTACGGAACAGATACTGCCGGTATATTTAAGATTGTACCGGTAGATACTTCAGAATTAATAGGAAAGAACTTGCCGGAAAAAATAACATTTGGTGTTATTAACTGGTTTTTCCATATTGTTAGCGATATGGCAGGTTCATCAACTTCTACTAAAAAAGGAAATTTTGGGACCGGAATCCCCGGTCCGCTTGTATCATTTCTTAAAGAAATTTCGGCATTACCTATATTCCGCAAAATGGATAAAGACGGGAATAAAGAATTCTCTGTTTGGATTTCTAAACTATTTAACGGTACACTGCTGGGGAAAAAAGATGAAAGCGGAAAAGTGACCGAAGCCGTCAAGTTTGACTTGAGGACAGAAATTGGTGTAGTACATGAAATCGGCAGACAAGCACTTCCTGTTGTCATAAATGAATGTATTGTTCGAGG
>DFHZ01000066.1 GCA_002371985.1 Ruminococcaceae bacterium UBA3710
CAATCTACTGAAACTCCCTTTAACTCTACTAAATATTTTATTCACTCTACTAAAAATAAAAGCAATGAAAACCACAAAGGAATTCATTGCTTTTACTTATAAATAACTGTATTTTTAAATTCAAATATCGCAATTCAAAAGGTCGTCAAGAGTTTCCCCTCGGACGGCAACATAAGTCGCTCCGTTTTTAATCATTACCACGGCAGGGCGAGGAATTCTGTTATAGTTTGAAGCCATAGAATAATTATAAGCCCCCGTTGTACAAACGGCGATTATATCGCCCCTTTTTGTGCTTTGAGGCAATAGAACAGACGGTTGAATAATGTCTCCGCTTTCGCAACATCTACCTACAACATTGGCAACCAAATCCTCATCTTCAAGCATTTTTCCGGCAGGTAAAACGGTATAGGGTGCCTCGTACATAGCATACCTTACATTATCTGCCATTCCTCCGTCGCAGGAAACATAGTTTATAAATCCGGGTATTTTTTTTACATTACCGACTGTATAAAGTGTCAGTCCGGCATCGGCAACAATACTTCTGCCGGGCTCAAAAGAAATTTGCGGCATTTCAATGCCGTTTTCGCTGCAAAAACTCTTTACAAAATTTCCTACTTCTAAAATATTTTCATAAATATCTATATCAGGGTCTGTATTTTTGTATTTTACACCGTATCCGCCGCCAAGGTCGAGCATTGATGCACAAAAACCGAAAGTTTCTTTAATATGAAGAATGAATTCAAGCATTATTTTTGCACTGCGAATATAAACATCAGAATCAAAAAGTTGACTTCCGACATGGCAGTGAAATCCTAAAAGATTGATATTCTTCATAGAAAGAGCAAGTTTGGTAATATCCTCGGCCGCCCCTGTTTCAATAGCAAATCCGAATTTAGAATCTACTTTCCCCGTTGATACCGCCTCAAATGTATGAGTATCAATGCCGGGGGTTACCCTGATAATAGCCTGTGCTTTTTTTGATAATTCGCCGGAAATTCTATCAAGAGCAATCAGTTCTTCGGTATTATCGATAACGAAATATCCTACATTATTTTTAAGGGCAAATTCAATATCATAGTCGGTTTTATTATTTGAATGAAAATAGAGCCGTTCAGGCGGAAAACCTGCCTTAATAGCGGTATTTATCTCACCGATAGATACCACATCGCAAAACATTTCCTCTTCATTCATAATTCGGTACATTTGTTTAAAAGATGCCGCTTTTGAAGCATAAATGGCTCTGCCCTTTTCGCCGAAAGCATCTTTTAATGCCGACTTATAAATATTGCACATTTCACGAATCCTGTCTTCGTCCATAAAATAAGTCGGTGTACCGTATTCTTTTGCAAGATCCAAAGTATCAACACCCGCAAAGGTTAAATGACCTTTCTCGTCTATATTCAAATTCTTTGCAATAAGATTTTCTCTATAAGACATAACAACAATCCTTAAAGCATAGTATGACGCAACTCGTCGGGCGTTAAAGGCGAGAGAAATGCAGGAGGTATATCAAATGCTGTTTTACAGCCGCAATCCCCCATATCGTGCATTTTCTTTGCCGCACGGGCGTAGGCAACTAATACGCTACCCGTAAATTCAGGGTTAGAGTCAAGTCTCAGACTATACTCTATCGTATGAGAGTTTTCATTGTTCTTGCCCGTACTGCCGTTTCTGATAACAAGTCCGCCATGAGGAAGGGTATTATGATTTTTCTCCATTTCTTCCTTAGTTATAAATGTAACCGTAGTATCATAATCAGCAAAATAATTCGGCATTTCCTTTATTTCTTTTTCTATTCTTGCTTTATCGGCACCCTCTTTCGCTACAACATAGCATTCACGAAGATGCTTTTGCCTTGCCGTAAAATCGGACATATCGCCGTTTCTTACCTTTTCGAGTGTTTCACTTACAGGTACAGTATACTGACGGGCATCAACAACACCGTCAATCCTGCGAATTGCGTCCGAATGTCCCTGACTTACGCCTCTGCCCCAAAATGTATTATCCTTACCGTTCGGCAAAATAGCCGAAGCATAAATTCTGGCAATAGAAAACATTCCGGGGTCCCAGCCAACCGAAATAACGGCTATATTTTTGCCGATTTTTGCCGTCTTATCTACATTTGCAAAATGCGAAGAAATGTTTGCATGAGTATCAAAACTATCAATGACATTGAAATTTTGAGCAAGTTGCGGTGTCATAGTGGGAAGGTCGGTAGCAGAGCCACCGCAAATAATCATAACATCAATGTCATTTTTATATTTTAATACATCATCAGCGGAATAAACTTTGGTGTTTAAATCGCTTTTTACAGTATCGGGATTTCTTCTCGTGAAAATTCCGAAAAGTTCCATATCGGGAGCACTATTTACTGCACATTCAACCCCACGGCCCAAATTGCCGTATCCGTAAATTCCAATTTTCATAACAAAAACCTTCCTATCTAATTATATTCAAATTAAATCAAACCGTTATTTTTCATAAGTTCTGTAAGCATTGCTTCGTTTTGCGGTTCCATAGTTGTAAGCGGTAAACGAAGTGAATTTTCTCCGTATCCGAGTTTTGATACCGCACATTTAACGGGAATAGGATTAACCTCACAAAACAGAGCATTGATAAGTTTAAGATATTTTAGTTGCAACTGTCTTGCTCTATCCACATCGCCTTTAAAGAAACTTTCGCACATTTCAACAGTTTCTTTCGGGCAAATATTTGATAAAACAGAGATTACACCGTTTCCGCCAAGAGACAAAATAGGTACAATCTGGTCATCATTACCCGAATAAATATCAATTTTTTCTCCTACCAACAATGAAAGTTCCGCAACCTGAGAAATATCCCCACTTGCTTCTTTAATAGCAACAATATTTTTATGGTCTGCAAGTTTTAGTACCGTTTCAGGCTTTAAATTACAACCTGTTCTTGACGGAACATTATAAAGAATGCAAGGCTTGTTTACGCTATCTGCTATCATTTTGAAAGACTGGTACAAACCGCCCTGTGTAGCCTTGTTATAATAGGGTGTTACAAGCAAAAGTGCGTCTGCTCCGACATCACACGCATATTTTGAGAGTTCTATGGCATAAGCGGTATCGTTTGAGCCGGTACCTGCTATAACGGCAACCCTTTTATTTACGACTTCAACACAATGCTTTATAATTTCCTTATGCTCGGCATCGGTCAAAGTTGAGCCCTCGCCCGTCGTTCCTGCTACTACTATGGCACTGACCCCTGATGCTATTTGCCACTCTACCAGACGGTCAAAAGCATCAAAATCAATTTTACCGTCAACAAACGGCGTAACGATTGCAGTAGCAACCCCTTTAAAAACAGTATTTTTCATTATATTACCCCCATTATAAAAGACAAAACAACCGCAAAATATTGCGGCTGCACTAAAAAACAAAAATAAAATGTTTTCGATAGCTCTCCGCAAAAATGCGACAACATTATAAATATTCTTTATAATGCCAGTCGGAATACTCGCCACAGCATCCGCTTCGGCACCGTCACCTTTCGCCTACGGTTTTTGGCAACCGTTAATGTAGGTTACTGATTTCGGGTGCACCTCCATCTACTCTGCTATTTTATACCATTCGTATATTATTGTCAATACTTTTATAAAAAAAGCGACCGAAAAAATCGGTCGCTTAAAATATAAAAATTATGCTTTCATTTCTTCAAAAACATCTGTAATCTCTTTTTCAGGTGATTTTGTAAGAAGACTTACAACAACTATTGCTATAAGTGCAACGATAAATGCAGGTAACAGTTCGTATATATTAAGAATTGTATCAGCAAACTGAACTCTTATAATAAATTTCCAAACGAATACCATAATACCGCCGGATAGCATTCCTGCAATAGCACCGTATTTATTAGTGCGTTTCCAAAACAGAGCACAAAGAATTACAGGACCGAATGCTCCGCCAAAACCTGCCCAAGCAAAAGAAACTATTCTGAATACCGAACTATTCGGATTTTTTGCAAGGAATATTGCAATAATTGATATTACAATAACCGAAACTCGGGCGAGTATCATTGAACTCTTTTGCGACATCTTTACACCAAATGTTTCTTTTACAAGGTTTTCGGAAACACTCGATGCAGCGGCAAGTAACTGAGAATCGGCGGTTGACATAGTCGAAGCCAAAATACCGGCAAGAATTATACCGCCTACAAACGCAGGTACAAATCCGAATTTTGAAATAACCTTTGAAATATCAACAATAATTGTTTCGGCAGCAGAGGCATCCGCATAAGCAGGAACAATACCTGCCTTCATAAGGCTATAGCCTACAACACCTATAAGCACTGCAACTGCCATTGAAATTACAACCCAAACGGTTGCAACTCTTCTTGAGGTTTTTAATTTGTTTTCGTCCTCTATCGCCATAAATCTTAAAAGAATATGAGGCATACCAAAATAGCCAAGACCCCAGGCAAGTGTTGAAGCAACAGGTAATGCACCGTAACTGCCG
>DFHZ01000035.1:0-3222 GCA_002371985.1 Ruminococcaceae bacterium UBA3710
AGGGTTGAAAATTCATTCTTTACAGGTACTGTTAAATCAACCGGCAGAGGGTTGTTTGGTTATTCTAAAATGGGATACACAGTAGATGATGTTTTGGTTAAGAATTTCTATACTGCTGATTCTACATACGCAATCCTTTCAAATGCCTCTTATGATAATATAAAATGTGAAAACTGCTATTCTTCTTCTGCTCAGGACAAGGAAGGTTTAACCCGTTTATTTATTGACAGAATGTTCGGTAAAACTGCAAAAGAGAATATGTACGGATTTGATTTTGAAAAAATCTGGACTGTAAGAGGAGATAATGAAACTCCGGGTCTGAAAGGCTTTAATACTAAGGATTACACTAATGTTATGACGCCGGAAGATATTGTTATTAGTTTTGAGACAAATTGTGATTTACTTGTTGAATCAATTACAGGTAAGGCATATTCGAAACTCACTCTTCCAAAATTATCAAGAGAGGGTTACAAATTTGAGGGATGGTATTCCTACCCTGAACTTGATGTGCCGTTCGATTACGATTATTTCCCGACATTTAATACAATTTTGTATGCCAAATGGACACTTTTAGGATTTATTCAAGACTTTGAGCAATATGAAAACTCGGTATATGATTACCATGAGGGGTATGAATATTACCGTCCTACAACGCCCAAGTATTCTGCCGATTATGTTCACGGTGGAGGTAAATCAATGCATAGGGTAGGAGGTGATGATGATCCTCGCGATTTCCTTCTTTTCTATAAGGATGAACTGGAAGTTGGTAAAACATACAAGATGTCCTATTATGTAACAACCGACCAAAAGAAAGCATCGGTAGATGTGTCTTTGGTTCACCTTGATTGGCCTGATGTATACTGTGAAAATAATGGTGTTGTATCACTTTCAAAACTCGATAATCTGAAAGACGGGAAGTGGCAAGAATGCACATATACATTTGTTGCCAAGTCCAAATGGATTGCTATCAGAACAAGCGGTAAGGACAGTGTGTATTTTGATGATTTCATTTTATACACAACCGATAAAGCCGCTAATGTCAATGCCAATTCATCAAACGGCTTTAACGGCTTGTGGATTATTGTAGCAGTAGCGGCCGTATCATTTGTGATTTTGGGTGCCGGTGTTACCGTTTTCGCTATTAAAAAACGCACTAAACAAAAATAGTTTTTAGTCTAACTCACATAAGCAACCCTCTGCTTTAAGTGTAGTATAATCAATTTTAATATTAAGTTATGCAGAGGGTTGCTTACAAAAAATTTAATCTGTTTTCAAATGATTTAATTCCAAATAAAAGTAAAAAGGAGAGTAAAGAAATGAAAAAAAGCAATTTATTTAAGCAAATTTTAGCGTATACTTTGGTTCTTTCGGTTATATTCTCTCAAATGGTTTTTAGTTTTGGTGCATCCGCTGCAGAGGTAAACTCTGTCTGGGACGGTACAAAGGCTGAAAACTTTGCCGGCGGTGACGGCAGTGCAGCATCCCCGTTTTTGATTGATACAGCAGAACAACTTTACAAAATGGTTGAGGAGTATCATACATACGAAGCCTCTTATGGTAAATATTTTAGAATTACAAATGACATTTATCTTAACGATGTTGCAGATGGCAAGTCTATTGTAAATCTTTCGGGTATAAAGAACTGGCTTGCCGGCTACGGTGATACTATTGCTACGGCAAGTAAGACAAATTCTTTTAACGGAACGCTTGACGGTGCCGGTCATACAATTTACGGTCTTTATGTGCAAGGTGTTAATAGTGCCGGTCTTTTTCCGGCAATAGCCAGTTACGCAGTTGTTAAGAATCTGAACTTCAATAATTTGCTTATTTCCGGCGGTAGCGGTTATGGCGGTGCAATAGCAGGTCAGGCAATTTATTATACTTGGCAAAGTGCGGCACAAATTTCAAACTGCTCTGTAGTAAATGCTACCATAGGTCAATGGCAAAATAAGGAAATGGTTGGCGGTTTTTTGGGTAATATAACTGAATGTAGTGTTGCTTTTACAAACTGCTATTCTTATGATTTAAGTCTCAGTAACTGGACTCAAAGTGGTGTTCCCGGCGGTATTGTAGGCAGTGCTTACAACAGTGGTACTTTGAAGATAATTAACAGTTATTCAGCAGGCAATTTCCCTGTAAATTCATTAGTTAATAAAGCGGTATGCACTAATGTTTATACTGATACAGCAATACCCGATGGTAATACGACTGCCGGTGTTACAGTTTTAACCTCTGAACAGATGAAGGGCGAAAATGCTAAAACAAATATGACCGGTTTTGATTTTAAATATATTTGGGAAACTGTAGAAAATGATTATCCCGTAATACGAGAAAACCCTGTGTTTGTTTGGGATGGTACTACCGGAACAGCTTCTAACTTTGACGGCGGTACCGGAACAGAAAATGATCCTTTCCTTATTTCAAATGCTTCGCAGTTGGCATATATAGTATCTGCCGGTCAATCTCCCACATCTGGAAAATACTATAAAATAACTAAAGATATCAGAATAAATGATACGACTATTGATAATTGGAAATCATCAGCGAGAAACTGGGTATGGTACGATGCTCGTTTTGCCGGTCATCTTGACGGTGCCGGTCATACTATTGACGGTTTATTCTATAACGGCAAAGAATGGAAACGCGGACTTTTCTCCTATGTCGGCGGCGGTAGTATTAAGAATCTTAGATTTACCAATGCCTCTATAACTACTACATATTCGGGAGATGGTAGTGCGGCTATTGTTGCAGCTCAACTTTCCGCAGCTGAATCGTTTAGTTATATTTATATTGATGAAACTTGTGAAATCAACGCACCAAACGCTAAGGGTGTAGCGGCTATCGCTCCTTGGGGCGGAAACGGTGCTACTATTGATAACTGTGCCGTTTTGACCGATAATATTATCGGTGGCGAAGGAAAAAGTGTAGGTGCAATTTTCGGAACACTTTGGTCAGGAACAAAAACCGTAACCAATTGTTTCACATCTTCAAGTTTGCCAATAAGCGGTAATCAGTCCTTCACAGGTTCAAATAACTATGCTCTTGTCGCTGATACAAGCGGTACAACTGTTCTTTCAAGTGCCAACGATATGAAAGGCTCTGCCGCTAAAACAAATATGCCCGGTCTTGACTTTGATTGTATTTGGGAAACAGTAGATGGCAGTTATCCTGTACTTCGCAAAAATCTTCTCTATGGTTGGGACGGTACAAAGGCTGAAAACT
>DFHZ01000035.1:3270-7342 GCA_002371985.1 Ruminococcaceae bacterium UBA3710
AAAGGCTGAAAACTTTGCCGGCGGTACAGGCACCAAAAATGACCCATTCTTAATTGAAAACGGCGGTCAACTTTATAAAATGGTTGCTGATTATAGCAATTCATCAGTTTCAAGCAAACCTGAAACACAAACATACTTTAAACTTATAAAAGATATAAATCTTAATGGTAAACAATGGTATGTTACAGGTTCTACAGGTTATCCAAGCAATTCTAACTATAAGACAGGCTTTAATGGAATAATTTATGGCGAGGGTCATACCATTTATGGTCTATATAGTAATAAGTCTTCGGGAATGGTTGGCTTAATACCAGCCGCAACACAAGGTGCTGAAATTCATGATTTGCACCTTGAAAGCGGAAATCTTCCAAAAGCCGCATGGAATACATATGCAGTAGGAGCCCTTATTGGTTTGGCGGTTGGTGATGGTACTACTAAATCTATAATTATTGATAATTGTTCCGTAAAGGACTTCGTAATTGCAAGCCGCGATGCTTCGGCTGCATTTATCGGATTATTATACTCACAATCAGTTGCTATCAATAATTGTTATACTATAAATGTTGAGGTAAGTCATACTAATACAGCTACAGGATTTAACTCAGGTGCATTTATCGGTGTTACCGGTGGTAACGATTGGGGCAATAGTATTGTAATTACAAATAGTTATTCTGATACTACATCTCCTCTTATGTATTCAAATGATGCATTTAAGGCAATAACTACATTTGAAAATGTATATACCGCAAACGAGGCTTACGACGGTTCAGTTGATGGTCTTACTAAACTTACTGTTGCTCAAATGACCGGTGTTGCTGCAAAAGCAAATATGGCAGGTTTCAACTTCAACCAGATTTGGCAGGACGGTGCAGAGGGCGAGTATCCTACTCATAAAACAAATGAAGAAAAGGCAATGTATTGGAACGGAACTTCTGCAGATAGTTTTGCAGGCGGTGAAGGAACAATAAATAGCCCTTACGAAATTTCTACTGCTGATCAGTTGTTCTTACTTGCAAATGCCGGTACAGAAGAGACAAAAGGAAAATACTATAAACTCACAAACGATATAAACATTTCAAAAGTTTATGAAGGTTGGGAAAATGATAACCCATATTCATGGACAAAGAAAACCGCATATCTTGACGGATTTGGATACAGCAATTCTTTCGCAGGTACTTTGGATGGTGCGGGTTATACTGTAAGAGGTTTATATTACACCGATGAAATCACCAACAACGGAACTTATGCTTACGGATTGATTCCGTTTGTCAGTGCAAATGCAGTTATTAAAAACCTCAATGTTGAAAATGTTACGGGAGATGTTACAGGTAATGCCTATATGGGTGCTGTTGCAGGTGCGGCTCATGTTACCGAAACCGATGTTGCAAATGCACTTAATATGGTACAATTTGTTGGTGTAAATCTTGCGAATAGCGACCTTGCACTATTGGGCGGTGCTTCAAGAGGTGTTAAATTTGAACTTTGTAATGCCGAAGAATTTATCGGTAGTGAAAGTGAGAAAATTTCTATTCGTAATTGCAACAATGAAAATTACTCATACAATGACAATGTTCTTATTTATAACGCATTGAACGCAGACAGTAATGCTCTTGCAAATGCAATAAACTATTTATTAGGAAATCAAAGCAATTACATTACCGAAATCAACGGAGATGCGACATTTGATATCAGAGACCTTGTAAGTATCAAGAAATATCTTACAATGGCATCTTCAGATGACTATGAATTGGTATGGTCGCAAGAGTTTAATGGCAATGCTGTTGATTATTCTGTATTAACAACCAATAAAACTATGAGTGTAGGTAGTACGCTTAAATATGCTGACAATGCAGTTGTAAATAACGGCAGTCTTAAACTTTCTTGCAGCGATACAGGTACAACCGATACGAACGGCGATAAGATTTACAGCGTAAACTACGGTCTTAGCACCATTGATACAATGAGTTTCAAATACGGAAAACTTGAAATGCGTGCAAAAGTACCTTTTGCCGCCGCAGCCTTCCCATCACTCTGGCTCACATCAAGAAATGCAATCGGTTATGAAACAAATTCAGAGTACAGCAATGAAATTGACATTTTCGAGATATTCGGTAAAACAAATAATAATGATACTTTGATTAGTTGCATTCATAAATGGTATAATGATGAAGACGGCAATAGAGTTTTAGATGATGACGGCAATCCTGTTGAGTGTAGTTGTGGATCAGGAATACTTGCAGGAAATGGTTATAAAGTTGCAGAATCTGACCGTGATTACCAAATTACAGGTGATGCACAGAATGAATACCACACTTTTGTATTTGAGTGGGATGAAAATTCAATGTCTTTCTCGGTTGATGGAAATGTTTACTATACCGCAAGAAAAGACGAAATGAGTAACTTTGATATTAGCGGTTACAACACCAGTGCAGAGGGTATTTTCGAGCAGTTCTTGTGCATTCGTCTTAACAACCATATGTATACAACAGGCGACGGTGCCGCTTATAAATACAGCGGAGATGCAACTGAAATTGATCCATCTAAAATTAACTTTGAAATTGATTATATCCGTCTTTATCAGAAAGATAACGGAAAAATCAACTTGAAGTAATATTTAATTTTAAAGACTATAGGCGGAATTTATTCCGCCTATAGCCAAAGTATTCAAGCATTTTATTGAATATTTTGGCTATATAAACAGTTATGAAAGGTCTGATATTGTGCTTAAAGGAATTATAAAAAGCATTGTCTTTTTGTTGGTTGCTTCAATAATTTTTGGCACTGTTGTTTGTTATGCTGAAAAGTCTGATAAAGAGGTGCAAGAAGATGTTGTTCTAAATGAGTCAATTAGAACAGATGCAAGCGATTATGAAAATTATGTAAAAGACGGAAATTTTAAAAATTCCGAAAAAGAAATATCAGTATCAATAGAAAATTTTGAAAGTGCAGACAGCAACCCTTTTTTATCTGAAAATGCTATTGATTGGGATGGTAACGGAAGTATTATTTTTAATGCCGATATAACCGATTCTGCACTTTATAGTATAAAAATAGTTTGGAAACCTAAAAAATCAGGGATTGACCCTAATTTAGGAATTATGATTGACGGTGAATTTCCTTTTGAAGGTGCTAATCAGTTAGAACTTAAAAGGCAGTGGAAAAACATTTCAAAATCACCTCGTGTAGATGCAAGTGGAAATGAATATGCACAGGAGCAGATAGAAACAGGGGAGTATATAACTTCTGTTTTACAGAATTACTCAGGAATTATTAACGAGCCATATTCTTTTAAGTTTACTAAAGGCTTACATAAAATCACATTAGTAGGTCCAGGACAGCCATTACTTATTAAGGAAATAACTCTTACTATTCCCGAAGATGCAGAGAATTACTCCGCTGTTTCAAAGAAATATAACCTTAAACCTAACGATTCGGATATTATAACAATTCAGGCAGAAAATGCTGACATTAAAAATTCAAAGTCGCTCATACCCAAAAGTAATAACAGCGACGCTTCAATGACTCCTAATGACCCTTACAGAAGTAAAATCAATTTTATTGGCGGTACTTCATGGCAGGCTCCCGGAAGTATGTTGACATGGAAATTTAATGTTGAAGCAGACGGATACTATTATCTCGGTTTCAGGTACAAGCAGTCTGAACTTATAAACGGAGTAAGTTGGAGAAAATTAAGAATTGACGGTAAAGTACCATTTGAAGAAGCAAAAAATATTGGTTTTAACTATGGCACGGGTTGGGAATATTTCACATTAGAAAACGAAGAAACACCGTATTATATATGGCTCACAAAAGGGGAGCATACTCTCTCTCTTGAAGTTACGGTCGGACCTCAGAGTGAATATGTAAAAAGACTTTCGGAAGTTGTAACCCGTTTAGGCGACGAGTACATAAAGATTGTTATGATAACGGGCGAATCTCCTGATGTTAACCGAGACTATGAGTTATTCAATCAAATAAAAGATTTTAATAAGACTTTAACAGAGAGTAAGGATTCACTTGATAGTATTGCGGCTGATATGAAGAAAATATCGGGCAGTAAAAGTACACACAG
>DFHZ01000109.1 GCA_002371985.1 Ruminococcaceae bacterium UBA3710
GACAATAAACTTTCCCGTGCAGAAAGGGAAGAACTGATTAAGAGACTGACAAGAGAAATGCATCAGGCTGCAAAAATACTTGAATTTGAACATGCCGCTGCTTTGCGTGATAGAATTAACAAACTAAGAGCGAAGAAATAGTCCGTTATAAGGGACTATTTTTTCATTTTGTATCACTTTATTGCATTAAAGTGATAAAGCAAGGCCAGATAATTACCATTTTTTTGTATAATTTCAATAAACTTTAAAAAATCTCAAAAAAACACTTTACAACTTTAGCGAAATAAAGTATAATAACAACATCGAAATTAAACCCGCAAGGGAAAAGGAGAAATTTAAAATGAAAAAACTTATCGCATTACTATTGATTGCCGCAATGCTTATCTGTTTCGCGGGTTGCGGAAGCAAGAATGAAACATCAAATGGTGGCAAAGAAGCAAAAACAACATTCGTTATGGGTATAGACCCTGAATATCCGCCTTTCAGTTCCATGGCAGAAGATGGAACCTATACCGGTTTTGATGTTGAAGTTTGTCAGGCCGTTTGTAAGAAACTCGGTTGGGAGTTTAAAGTATTTGGTGTAAACTGGGATCAAAAGTTGATTCAGCTTGATGCTAAAGAATGTGATTGCATTTGGTCTGGTATGACAATTCTTGACAGTATGAAAGAAAAAGGATATGTAATTTCCGAACCTTACTATGATAACACTCAGGTACTTCTTGTTAAAGAGGATTCTGGATTTGCCAAATCTGATGACCTTAAGGGTAAGAAGGTAGCAGTTCAAATGGGTACTTCAGGCGAAGCATTGCTTGGCGGTGATTTAAAAGATTTAGCAGATTCTTTCGGCAAGGTCGTTACTTGCGACAGTTTTCTTAAGTGCTTTACCGAACTTGATGCAGGAAACGCAGACGCTGTTTTCGTAGATAAGCCGGTTGCAGAGAATTATGCTGCAAATAACAAGGGATATAATATAATTGATGAGGACCTTGGTGCTGAACAGTACGGTATAGCTTTTCGTTCGGGAGATGAGGAACTTTGCAAAAAAGTTCAGGGTGCTATCGATCAACTTATCGAAGACGGAACTTACGCAAAGATTGCCGATAAATATCCTGATATTAAAAACAACCTTCTTCTTATAAACAAATAATTGATAAAACTGTATATTTAATACTTAAAGTGTGGCGAAAATATCGCCACACTTTAGGTGTCTATAAATGGGGAAAAACAATGTCGATAATAACTTTACTGTCTGATTTGTGGAAGACGCCGTATGGCGATATGCCCATTCTCGGAACAGTTTATATTTTTGTCTTAACTCTTATATTTGCATTACCGCTTGGTATAATTATTGCTTTACTTAGACTTAGTAAATCTAAAATAATTTCAAGTATTATTAAACTTATAATTTCCATTCTCAGAGGAACTCCGCTTATGTTGCAACTTATGATAGTAACATACGGACCCACTTTGCTCCTTAAAGGAACTCGTTTTCAATTTGCAATGCCTAATAAGTTGATACCGGTTGTCATTGCATTTTCAATAAACTATGCAGCTTATTTTGCAGAAATCTACCGAGGCGGCATTGAATCTATTTCAAAAGGACAATATGAAGCAGCGGAAGTTTTGGGATATTCCAAAACTCAAACATTTATAAAAATAATTCTTCCACAGGTAATAAGACGGATTTTACCCAGTGTTACAAATGAGATTATAACTCTTGTAAAGGATACTTCAATAGCATTTACGGTTTCTTATGTGGAATTGTTCACTGAAGTTAAGAGAGTTGCGATAAGTTATACAAGTTTTATGCCGTTTATTATTGCAGGTGTTTTTTACTATGTATTTAATTTCATTGTTACAGTTGCTATGGAAAGAGTTGAAAAATCAATGAGTTATTATCAGCAGTAAGGTGAAAGTCAATGAATGTATTAAAAATAGAAAACATTAAAAAGTCATTTGGTGATAATAATGTGCTTAAAGGCGTATCGCTTGAAGTGAATAAAGGAGAGGTGCTCTCTATTATCGGTCCCTCAGGTGGCGGTAAATCAACACTTTTAAGATGTGCAACACTTCTTGAAACTGTGGATGACGGCATTATTTCATATATGGGCGATCCTGTCAATTTCTATGATAAGAACGGCAAACTCTGTTATTCAAAGGATTTGAACAAGTTCAGAAAAGTCTTTGGTCTTGTTTTCCAAAACTTTAATCTCTTTCCGCATTACAGTGTTCTAAGAAATATAATTGATGCACCTATAAATGTTTTAAAGAGAGATAAGAATGAAGTTATATCAGAAGCAAAGGCACTTCTTAAAAAAATGGGACTTGAGGGTAAAGAAGACCTATACCCTTGTGCGTTATCGGGTGGTATGCAGCAGCGAGTATCGATTGTCAGAGCCCTCGCTATGAAACCGGAAATTTTATTTTTTGACGAGCCGACAAGTGCTCTTGACCCGGAACTTACCGGCGAAGTTTTAAAGGTAATCAAGCAACTTGCACTTGAAAAAATGACCATGGTAATTGTAACGCACGAAATGTCTTTTGCCCGTGCCGTTTCTGATAGAGTTATCTTTCTGGATGGCGGTTTAATTGTTGAAGAGGGGAAACCCGAAGAAGTTTTTGCGAATTCAAAGAGCGAAAGAACAAAACAGTTTTTGGAAAACTATAATAAATGATTATGATTGATTATTATATTTTAAATCCGACGGGGAATATAACTGCCTTAGTAACAAATAACAATATCTTACCCGATAGTTATGCTGAAATCTCAAATGCAATTATGAAAAGGCATAGAGAAGTAGAGCAGGTCGGTTTTATTGATATAAACGGTAAAACTCCAAAACTTCGTATGTCGGGCGGTGAATTTTGCGGTAATGCTACTATGTGTACCGCCTCGCTTTTCAGTAAGTTAAATGATGTTACCGAAAATAATCTTTTGGTTGAGGTTTATGGAGTAGAAAAACTTATACCTGTCAGCATTTCAAAGAACGAAAACGGGTACGATTGCATTATTCAAATACCTAAGCCTAAAAATCTCTATGAAATGTCATTTGAAATAGATAACGAAAGTTTTGTTTTACCGATCGTCGAGTTTAACGGTATATCGCATATTATTGCGAACAATCGTTTTGATAAAAAAACTGCGGAAAGAATTATAAAAAAATACTGTGGTATTTTAAATTATAAAGCAATGGGAATTATGCTTTTGAATGACAAAACTTATGAAATGACTCCTATCGTTTATGTAAAAAAAGGTAATACATTGTTTTACGAAAATTCTTGTGCGAGTGGCTCTTCTGCCGTTTGTTATTATCTGACAAAGGACAGTAATATACCAAAAGAGTTTACTTTAAAGCAACCCGGCGGAAATCTCACCGTTTCTTCGTCAAGTTCATTAGATTATATCATTTTAAAAGGAAATGTTATAATTATAAATCATTTTAATGAGGAGATATAGCGAAATATCGCTATAAAGGTAATATTATGCTTGAAAAAAAGATAACAAAAGAAGACATTGATAATTTGTATAAAGTCCTAATCAGGCTTCAAACTCTCGAAGACTGCGAAGATTTATTTGCTGACTTATGTACCAACAAAGAAATTGAGCAGATGGCGGGTAGAATTAAAGCCGCAAAACTCCTTGAAGAGGGAAAAACTTATAATCAGGTTATTGAACAAACAAACATTTCTTCTGCAACACTCAGCAGAGTTTCAAGATGTGTACAATATGGAAACGGTTATAGGAAGTTTTTAGATAAGATTTGATTTTTAGTTACGATTATGATATAATTATTTTGTTCCGTTAGATTAGATTGGGGGACTAATTTTGAATAGTTTTTTGAAAAAATTATTATTTTTAATTTCAGATTTTTTTATCTCCGCTTTTTCTGTCTTGATTACGGCTTTATTAACAGAAAATTTTCAATATTTGTTTGTAAATAGAGTAACTCCATTCGTTTATTTGATGGCATTTCCGTCTTTGGTTGTAGTTTTACTGTATTTGTTTAATGTTTATCACATTATGTGGGAATACTCTGAACTCATCGATTATATCCGCATATTTGCGGTAACTTTAATTTCTTCTGCATCATTATATATAATTCATTTTGTAGTACCTGATACGAATTTTACACTTTTGCCGTCAAACTATTTGCTTATATCTCTTATAACTTTTGCTTTAATTTCTTTTATAAGAATACTTTTAATCAAGATAAAGAAACCGTATAAAAATTTAGACGGCAAAGACCTTGAAAATGTTATGGTTATCGGTGCCGGTGCAGCAGGAAGTATAATTATTAACGATATTAAAAATAACGCTTCAAAAAACAAGTATTCTATCAAATGCTTAATTGATGATGACCCTAACAAAAAGGGCTCTATACTTAACGGTGTTGCGGTTGTCGGTGGTTCGGAAGAGATAGTTTCTGCCGCCAAAAAATACGAAATTGATATTATAATTTTTGCAATACCTTCTTGTTCTACGAGCAAAAAATCTGCTATTCTCAATATTTGCCAAAAGACAGGTTGCAGTGTCAAAATTCTTCCATCGTATTTTCAACTTATAAGTGATCCGGCTTCAATAGATACAACAAAACTTCGTCAAGTAGAAATTGAAGACCTGCTTGGAAGAGACCCTATTGATATTAAAGTCGGTTCAGTTTTAAATTATGTAAACGGTAGAACGGTTTTGGTTACTGGTGGCGGCGGTTCTATTGGTAGTGAGTTATGCCGACAAATAGCATGTCATAATCCTAAAAGACTTATTATATTTGATATTTATGAAAATAATGCTTACGATATTCAAAATGAATTAGTAAGAAATTATCCCGAACTTGACTTAGTTGTTTTAATAGGTTCCGTAAGGGACGAAAATCGATTGGAATCTGTTTTCGATAAATATAAGCCGGAACTTGTATTCCATGCGGCGGCTCATAAACATGTACCGCTTATGGAGAATAGTCCGAATGAATCAATAAAGAACAATGTTTTCGGCACATATAATACTGCAAAATGTGCAGATAAATACGGTGCTAAACGATTTGTTTTGATTTCTACCGATAAAGCGGTAAATCCTACAAATATTATGGGTGCAAGTAAGCGTATTTGCGAAATGATAATTCAGTATTTTAATTCTAAATCAAATACGGAATTTGTTGCAGTTCGTTTCGGAAATGTTCTCGGAAGTAACGGCTCTGTTATTCCTTTATTTAAAAAGCAAATTGCCGAGGGCGGACCCGTTACTGTAACCGACCCTAATATTATTCGCTATTTTATGACTATACCTGAAGCCGTTTCTCTTGTTTTACAAGCAGGGGCTACGGCAAACGGCGGCGAAATTTTTGTTCTTGATATGGGAGAGCCCGTAAAAATTCTTGAACTTGCTGAAAATCTTATTAGATTATCCGGACTTACTCCGTATACCGATATTAAAATTGAATTTACCGGTCTTCGTCCGGGCGAAAAAATGTATGAAGAAAAACTTCTTGCAGAAGAGGGTCTTAAAAGAACTGATAACAGATTAATTCATATAGGTCGTCCTATAAGTTTTGACGAAGATGTATTTATCAAAACTCTTGAAGAGTTAAGGGTTAAAATGGCAGATGATAATTGCGATATAAGGGCGATAGTAAGTTCTATAGTTCCAACATATACTTATAATTAAAAAATGCGGCTTTTATGCCGCATTTTATTTTGTCAGTTTATCAATTATTATTTTATATATTTCTGTAGGGTCGTTCAAAAACCGTTCCTTAATTGCCGTAGATTGATTTTCATCAGATAATAACAGTTTTATACTCATTAGCGGCAAATCGCCGTCAAGCACAGTACAAACGATATACGGGATATTATTTTCATATTCTATATCAAAATGCGTTTGCTTGATGTTTTTCATTCTTGCTAACATTTTAACTGTCAGAGCAAAGGCTCTGTCCTTTACGGTATACGATAGTGAGGTTTTAAGCGTATTGGCGGTTTCGATACCTTTTTGAGTAATTTCGTATGAATCGGAATCTTTATCAACCAATCTTATGTTTCCGTTATCTGCAAGTGATACTATGGCATCGCTTACCTCAAATGCATTTGCAATTCCTTCAAAGTGTAGTTCATTCACCAAAATGCTTGAAGGTATCGGCTCATTTACGGCATTAAGTATATAGCAAATAAGTATTCTTATTTCCGTAGAATTAAATAAACCGCCGAGTTTAACACCGGCAGAAACAGCATTATTCTCCAATTAAAATATTCCACCTTCGCTTTTATTAAGTATTATTATACCATTTTTGTTAAATCTTTCAATAGATAATTTGCAAATTTTTGATATATGTAGTATAATCATAGTAAATGCGGAGGTGTTATTTTGAATAATAATTCTGATTTTGATTATGAAGATATAAATTCTAAAAAAGAGGAAACTCTTGATTTGAATAGTTTTTCTTCGTCTGCAACACAGAAAACTATTAAAAACCGTCGTAGAAAGAGTAAATACAATAAGCAACGAATACTAAAACTTATATTAACACTTTTTTTGGTTGGAATAATTGTAGTCAGCATTATTGTCAGTGCTTTTGTTGTATATGCCTTTACATCGGTTGACGGCTCTATGACTGAAAACCTTGATGAGTTAAAACTTAATTTCACAACTACAATATATACAAAGAACAAAAACGATGACGAATTTACCGAGTATCAAAGACTTCACGGAGAATATAACAGAATTTGGGTTTATTATGACCCTCAACTTGCAAAATCTACTGATGAATCTTATGAAGGAATACCGCAAAATCTTGTCAACGCATTTGTTGCGATAGAGGATAAAAGATTTTATTCTCATTTCGGTGTTGACTGGAAGAGAACAGTTGCCGCTTTTGCAAATATGTTCTTACATTTTTATTCTTCCAATCAGGGCGGTTCAACTATAACACAACAACTTGTAAAAAATCTTACAAATGATAACGAACAGAGGGCAAGTCGTAAAATAAGGGAGATAATGAGAGCAAGATATCTTGAAAATCATTATGCTAAAGATACTATTATTGAATGCTATCTGAATACCATTGCTATGGGACACGGACTTTACGGTGTAGGCGTTGCTTCAAATTACTACTTTGACAAAGATGTAAAAGATTTGACTATTGCCGAATGTGCAACACTTGCGGCTATAACAAAAAGTCCATCTTATTATGCGCCTGATGACGAACCCGAACATAACAAACTTAGAAAAGAAACAGTTTTAAGAGAAATGCTGTCTCAAAAACTGATAAAAAAAACAGAATATGAGGACGCATTAAAAGAAGAAGTTAAAATTGTTGCATCAAAAGAAAATCTTAATGAATCTGATGTCAACTCCTATGCAGTAGATGCCCTTATTAGGCAGGTTACAAAGGATATAGCCGAAAAGTATAATTACGATGAAGCACATGCGGCTTCGCTTTTCTATAACGGTGGATACAAAATATATGCAACAATAGACCCGGATATTCAAAGTAAAGTTGAAAATGTATTTAACGATTCTGCAAAATATGCCATTAAGGGCAAAGACGGAAAACTTCTGCAAGGCTCATTTACTATTATGGACTATAACGGTCATGTTTTAGGTATGGCAGGAGGCATAGGGCAAAAGACCGTAAATCTCGGTATGTCCGGTTTTAACAGGGCAACTGATGCTATAAGACAACCCGGTTCGACTATGAAACCGATTGCTGCTTATGCTCCGTCTATTGAAAATAATTTGATAAATTATTCAAGTATTGTAAATGATAAAGCAGAAAACTACGGCACTTGGAAACCTGTAAACTGGTACAAGTCGTATTGGGGAAATATAACAGTTCAATATGCACTTGAAAGGTCGGTCAATACAATACCTGTTTATTTAGTAAATAAACTTTCTCCGCAGGTTTCTTTTGATTTCTTAACTCAAAAATTGGGTATTACTACACTAACAAAGGAAGACATAAATCTTTCACCTCTTGGAATGGGAGGAACTAACGGAGGTCTTACAACATTCGAATCTGCCGCCGCGTATGCAATTTTCGGTAACGGAGGACTTTATTACGAGCCAAAACTCTATTATAAAGTTTGCGACCAGCATGATAATGTTATTCTTGACGGTAATAAAGAGCCTAATATCGCCCTAAGCGAAGATACTGCAACTGTTATGAACAGGCTACTACAAGGTGTAGTATATGGCGGTAACGGAACAGGTAAGGCGGCGGCTTCTGCTGTTTCTAATATGAGAATTTACGCAAAAACAGGTACTTCAAATGATTCAAGAGACCTCTGGTTTGTCGGCGGAACTCCTTATTATGTTGCTTCTTGTTGGTGCGGTTATGACGAGCAACAAGATATTTCTCAAAGCACAATAGCCCTTAAAATGTGGAGTTCTGTTATGTCTGAGGTTCATAAGGGACTTGAAGTAAAATCATTTGAAACAAGCGAATATGCTTTGCCTTATTATTACTGCACACAAACGGGTGAATTAGCAACTGATTCCTGCCCCTCAAAGGCTCTCGGTTGGTATAGAAAATCAAATGTTCCTCATGCCTGTAAAACACATACAGGAACAGCCATCGGCAGACCGGAAATTTCTTCCGATAATTCTACGGTTAAGGAAGTTCAGCAAGAGCAACCTCAGACACAAGCACAAGAGTAATATTATATACATTAACCCATCCCTTAAATTTTCATAATATTTAAGGGGTGAGTATTATGTTTTCAAAAGGAACAAAAACCGTTCTGATTTCATGGATGGTGCTTTTGGCGGTTTTATTATCGGCATATATCCTGTTTTATTTAAGTATAAGAGAAACAGTTGTAGACTTTGCAATAAGCACAGCGGAAGGAAAAATGATAACTATTGCTGATAATGCAATACTTGATTATTTTTCGGAAAATGCGGTATCTTATGACAAAATTTCTAATGTTTCAAGAGATAATGACAATAATATAAAAGGTATTGAATTAGATTCTAAACTTATAACTCTTATTAAAGGTAAAATATCAAGAAGAATATCTTCTGAACTTTCTACCGATGACTTTGTTAAAGTAGGTATTCCTTTAGGCACTTTGATTTCAAATGATTATCTTTTTGGAATTGGTCCTAAAATATACTTTACTACGCAATTTTACGAGGGATATAAAATCGACTTTATTAACACATTTGAAGACTGCGGGATAAATCAGGTAAGACATAGTATAATAATGAAAATAACTTTGTCGGGAACGGTTGTATCGTTAGGCAAGAAAAAAACTTTTTCAACCGATACATCATATCCCGTAGCAGAAACAATTATTGTAGGTGCCGTACCTAATACATATACCGATTTTTCAGGTGGAACAATTAGCAGTATAACTAAAAAATAGATAATTTTAGGTGAAATTATGGAATTTAAAATTGCGAAGAAAAAAATTAAAGAATTAACAAAGATAATTAAATATCATAATGAACTGTATTATAATCAGGATGCACCTGAAATTGAAGACTTTGAATACGACGATTTAATGCGTCAGTTAAAGGCAATAGAAAAAGAATATCCCGAATTGATTGCGGATGATTCTCCGACGCAAAAGGTCGGCGGAAAGGCAAAAGATTTGTTTTCCCCTGTAAATCATTCTGTTAAAATGGAAAGTTTGCAGGATGTTTTCAGTTTCGGTGAACTCGAAGATTTTTGCAACAAAATTGACCTTGATAAAACCGCTCTTTCTGTTGAGCCTAAAATTGACGGTTTATCCGTTTCCCTCGAATATGAAAACGGAAAATTTGTAAGGGGCTCAACCCGTGGCGACGGTGAGATAGGTGAAGATGTAACAGCAAATCTCTTTGAGATTAAGTCTATACCAAAGGAAATTGAATATGACGGTTTGCTCGAAGTAAGAGGCGAAGTTTATATGCCTAAATCGAGTTTTTTAAAGTTGGTTGAGCGACAGGAATTATTGGGCGAACAACCTGCCAAAAATCCGAGAAATGCTGCCGCAGGTTCTTTAAGGCAAAAAAATTCAGCCGTTACTGCTTCAAGAAATTTAGATATATTTATTTTTAATATTCAAAGATGTGATAAAGTTTTCAGTTCGCATATTCAATCTCTTGATTTTCTGAAAGAGTTAGGTTTTAATGTTTTACCGTCATACTTAAAGGTAAAAAACTATAACGAAGCAATAAACGAGATTATAAAAATCGGTGATAGCAGAGGGAATTTATCCTTTGATATTGACGGTGCTGTAATAAAGGTCGATGATTTAGAGTATAGGAAACTTCTCGGCAGTACGGCAAAATATCCCAAATGGGCGGTAGCATATAAATATCCACCTGAGGAAAAAGACACGGTTTTAAGAAATATTGAAATCAATGTAGGAAGAACAGGTGCACTTACACCTACTGCCGTTTTTGACCCGATAACACTTGCCGGAACAACAGTTTCAAGGGCGGTTCTTCATAATGAAGATTTTATAAATTCTAAAGAAATTGCAATAGGCGATACTATTACTGTAAGAAAAGCAGGGGAGATAATACCCGAAGTTTTAGGTGTAAAAAAACATTGCGGTTCGTCGGTTTTTGCTATGCCGAAAACTTGTCCCTCTTGCGGAGCACCTGTATATAGGGAAGAGGGCGAATCTGTAATTAGATGCACAAATGTTGAATGTCCGGCACAACTTTTAAGGCATCTAATTCATTTTACATCAAGAGATGCTATGGATATTGAGGGTTTAGGTCCTGCCGTGCTCGAACAACTTTTAAATGCCGGTTTAATATCTAATATAATTGATATTTATACTCTTGATTACAGTAAGGTTATTTCGCTTGAAAGAACAGGAGAAAAAACTGTAAATAACCTCTTAAATGCAATAAATAAATCGAAAGATAACGATTTATATAAACTTATTTTTGCTTTTGGAATAAGGCATATCGGTTTAAAAGCAGCGAAGATTATGGCAGAGAAATTTAAGAATATTGACGCCATTCTTAATGCATCATTAGAAGATTTTATTGATATTGACGGTTTCGGCGAAATTATGGCAAAGTCTGCCTATGAATTTTTTTCGCTTAACGAAACTCGCTTAACTATTGAAAAACTCAAAGAGTTAGGCATAAATACCGAATCGAAATCACAAGTTAAAGATAACCGTTTTGCCGGTTTAACATTTGTTTTAACAGGAACACTGCCGACACTTACCAGAAGTGATGCAACGGCAATAATTGAGTCATTCGGCGGAAAAACTTCAAGTTCTGTTTCTAAAAAAACTGATTATGTATTAGCCGGTGATGAGGCAGGAAGCAAACTTGATAAAGCCAATTCACTCGGCATAAAAGTAATTGACGAAAATCAATTCTTATCAATGACAGAATAATTATTGAATAAATCTACACCCTTTTTGTTAAAATAACAAAAAGGGTGTGTTTTTTATGTCAAATAAAGATTATGAAATAATGGTAAAAAAGGCTTCGCCTAAATCTCCTAAATTAAGAGATTTTTTAGGTGCATACATTATAGGCGGTTTAATATGCGTATTAGGTCAACTGCTCTATATTCTGTTTGAAAATTTAGAAATAAAAGAAGAGATAATAAAAATGCTTGTTCCTTGTACTCTTATATTTTTGGCGGCATTTTTAACAGGAATTAAAGTATTTGAAAAAATAGCAAAACACGCAGGAGCAGGTACTTTAGTTCCTATTACGGGTTTTGCAAATGCCGTTGTCGCTCCTGCTATTGAGTTTAAAAATGAAGGTCATATTTTGGGAATAGGTGCAAAAATATTCACTATTGCAGGACCTGTAATACTATTTGGAACAATAGCAAGTGTAATTTATGGAGTATTTTATTATATTGTAAAAGTGGTGTTTTAAATGGCTATCAGAGAGGGTAATACAGTAATCTTAGAAAATAAACCGTCAATTATAGGTTACGGTTCGGTTGTAGGTATACACGAAAAGAACGGACCCATTGGCGACGAATTTGACGCATTTGATAACGATTGCAGATTTGGTGAAGAAACTTATGAAAAGGCGGAAAGCAGGCTGCAAAAAATCGCCGTTGAAACGGCACTCAGAAAAGCATCATTAAATGAAAAAGATATTGATTTAGTGTTTGCCGGTGATTTGCTTAATCAGTGTATAGGAAGCACTTTCGGTTTAAGACAAATGGAAATACCGTTTATAGGAGTTTACGGTGCTTGTTCTACAATGGCAATGTCGTTGGGACTTGCAAGTATACTTGTCGACACAAATATAGTTAAAAGAAGCATTGCAGTAACTTCATCGCATTTTTGTTCTGCTGAAAGGCAATATAGATTTCCGCTTGAATACGGCTCTATAAGACCTCAAACGGCACAAAGGACAGTAACAGGTTCAGGTGCATCAATTATAATGAATGCAGAGGATAAGCCGTATATAAATGCCGTAACTTTTGGGAAAGTTGTAGATTTGGGAATAAAGGATGCAAACAATATGGGGGCTGCGATGGCACAAAGTGCGGCTTATACTATCAAGACATATTTTGAAGACACAAATACAAAAGCAGAAGATTATGATATAATCTATACAGGCGACTTAGGTTATGTGGG
>DFHZ01000004.1 GCA_002371985.1 Ruminococcaceae bacterium UBA3710
CTTATCCTGACGACTGTTATCTTTTCTTCGGCAAGGAAACAAAAGGTTTGCCCGAAGAGTTGCTTATCAAACACCCGGACGAATGCGTTCGCATTCCTATGGCATACGATATACGCAGTTTAAACCTTTCAAACTCTGTTGCCATAGCGGTTTATGAAGTTTTAAGGCAATGGGACTACCCGTCCCTTCAAAATGAAGGTCAACTTCATAATTATCGCTGGGAAGAAGTTTAATTCACATTTTTTACATACCGCCCATATTATGTATTGAAGTATGACTTCAATCATTTTTGGGAGGTTTTTTTATGGCTGACAACAGGTTTTCCGGTGCGGATACTTCTTCCTTTAAGGAAGCCGTTTGCATAGATGCCGGAAGAGTTTACGATTCTTGTTGCGACAGAGATTGCCTTGAAGATTTACGGTGCTATTTTACAGGCGAGTCTCAAAGTTTGATAGATAACGCTTTAAGTGTCAAACTTACAAAGTCAAAAGTACTTAATGTATTAATTGATGTTGAACCGATTAGTTTTAACAAAGGATTTTATTCCTGCGACCTGACATTCTTCTTCCTCAACGATTTAGATGTCTACACAACACCTAACAGTTGTCCTACACAAGTAAGCGGTATATCGTCTTTCTCTAAAAAGGTGATTTTGTACGGCAGCGACGGCAATGTTCAGGTATTCTCAAGCGACCAGCGAGTAAATCCGACATGCGACAAAACCGCTATTGCAAACTCAAACAGCCCGAAATGCGTTTTGCAGTGCGTAGACCCTGTTCCGCTTACAGCAAGAATAGGCTCACTTAACGATACCTATCAGAACGCATCTTTTATTCCGCAAGAGGTAATTGATTATATGGGTGCTCCGCTCATTACTTCCTGTGCTCCGGGAACACCTACCGTTTATGTAACTTTAGGTCTTTTCACAATAGTTCAGTTGATAAGAGATGTTCAAATGCTCGTTCCTGTTTATGATTTCTGCGTACCCGAAAAGCAGTGCGACGATACAACCGACCAGCCCTGCGATGTATTCAGAAAGATTAAATTCCCGACCGACGACTTTTTCCCGCCAAAAGCAGTAAACAACAACTGCGGGGATAACTGAAAATAACAAAACCGCCCTTTTAGGGCGGTTTCTTATTTTTTTATAGTGTTAATCCATCAAATTTTGAAAGAAATTCTTTAATAATGGCAAAGTCCTTATCGGTTCCGCCTGATACATCACTTTCAAGATTTAACGGCATAACCGGGTCGTGAACCGAAAGTCTTAACAAAAACCAACCGTTTTCGGTTGAAACCCTTATACCCTCACGGTTGTCGTCGGCAACCTTAAATTTTGGGTTATTAAGTGCAAACTTTTCGAGTTCTTCTATTACCATTTGCCCGTAACTCTTAAAATCGGGAACAGTGATATTATATCTCAATTCCTTTTCTTCAACCGGCATTTTAAGAGGAGCAAGTATTTTTTCAAAATCAACTCCCTTAGCGAGTTCGATTACAATCTTTGTCATAAGATATGCACCGTCGTCAAGGAAATAGTTCTCTTTAAGAGCCGCATGGCCTGAAGTTTCAATAGCGAGAGGCGAATAAGTTCCCTCATTACATAACTCTATCGCCTTATCTATAACATTTTTATATCCTCTTCTGTACCTGTAATGCTTTCCGCCGAGAGTCTCCTCAATGTAAGTTTTAAGACCGTCTGAGGTAACAGAATCGGTAACTATCGTTCCGCCTTTTTCGGCTCCCAAGGCAATATATGATGCCAATGCAATAAGGCGGTTTCTATTGATTTCGTTGCCGAATTTATCGACGCAACCGGCTCTGTCAACATCGGTATCAAAGATAATACCCAAATCGGCATTTGCCTTTACTGTCGCCTTGCAAACACTTTCCATTGCCTCTTTATTTTCGGGGTTTGGAATATGGTTAGGGAACATACCGTCGGGCTCTAAAAACTGACTGCCGCTAATATCTGCACCAAGCGGTTTTAAAACATTTTCGGCATAAAATCCGCCGACTCCGTTTCCGGCATCAACAATAATATGATAGCCTTCAAGTGGTTTATTTCCCTTATTTACACCCTTAATTATAATATTTCTCAAATTCTCGGAATACTGGCTCATATAGTCTTGTTTTACTATTTTCCCTTGCGTTTCGCAAATTATTTCTTCGCCTTTTGTCGCAAGTTCAAGTATTTCCGATATGTCGCTTCCCTCAAGTCCGCCGGTAGGCAGGAAGAATTTAAGACCGTTTCTGTCAAACGGGTGATGACTTGCCGTTATCTGAATTGCGGCATCACAACCTAAATCGACCGTTGTCATAAACATAGCAGGTGTTGAAGCAAGTGAGCAGTCGATAACCGTTACCCCTGCTTTAACAAGCGAAGTCTTTACGCATTCGCAAATTCTATCTGCCGTGATACGGGAATCGTGCCCTAAAGAAATTTTAAGTTCGTTTGACGGCTTATTAAGTCTATTTACAACAAATGATACGAAAGCCGACGAAATATCAAGAACAGCCTCGTTTGTGAGTTCAACGGTTTTTCCGCCCAAATCACTTGCAATTCCTCTTATGTCCGTTCCGCTTTTTAAAAAACTATAATCCATTTAATTCACCTTACAAAGATTTTAAATATTTAACACGCTCTGCTATTTCTTGAGAGCCGATAAGATAACTACCGGCAACAAGAACATTTGCTCCTGCTTTAACTGCTTTTTCGGCAGTTTCTCCGTTAATTCCGCCGTCAACTTCCAAATCAATATTAAGACCCAATCTATCTATTTCAGATTTTAATTTTGAAAGTTTATTAAGTGCCGAGTCCATAAATTTTTGACCGCCGAATCCCGGCTCAACCGACATAACAAGCACCATATCGCATAGTGGCAACAAATCAAATATTTCTTCGGGCTCGGTACACGGCTTTATGGTAATACAAGACCTACAACCCAAATTTCTTATTTCTTTCAGCGTTTCTGCGTTATCAGAACCTGCCTCAAAGTGAAAACCTAAAATATCCGCATATTTTGCAAAATCTTTAATATAACGGTGGGGCTTGTCTATCATTAAATGAACATCAAGCGGTAATTTTGTATGTGCCTTGATTGACTTGATAATCGGGTTTCCAAATGATATATTCGGAACGAAGATACCGTCCATAACATCAAGGTGGAGCATATCAACTCCCAAATCTTCCATTGTTTTAATCTCATCGGTGAAATTCAAAAAATCTGCCGACAAAACAGAGGGTGAAATTTTAATCATAATTTTTCTCCTATTTTTTTGATTACTTAATATTGTAAATAATAAAACATATTTTGTCAACAAATAAGC
>DFHZ01000153.1 GCA_002371985.1 Ruminococcaceae bacterium UBA3710
GCGGGTTTAATCTTTTTGATACCGCCGATAACAAAGTAACTGCCGAAATACATTGTAAACGCAAGCTCCGCACCGCCCGACGCACCGGGGAGAGGAACAAGGTTTGAAGTAAAGAGCACAAAGCTCTGAATACAAACAAAGTCAAACGGATTGCCCACAGGCTGACCGTGAGCGGCTGCGATTTTCGGAAGTCCGAACGAAAGATATATAAAGTACGGAACGACCAAAATCAGCATTACCTGCGCAAATACAAGCGCGAAGATAAGCGCCAAACGCTTTTTGTTTTGCATAAGCCTCTTGTTTGACTTTAGGAAGTTGTCAAATTCCCTTGCAACCCTGCGGATTTTTCCGGTCGGGTTTTTAACAAACTTCAGCATTTTCATAATCTTGTAAATCAGCGCAAGCAGCTTGTGCGTAATCTTCTTTGAGAAGGACACAATCAGGAAAAGCGCTGTAACGCCGAGCTGGGTTAAAAATCCGAGTACAATAAACGCCGACGACCAAAAGTTTGTGAACGCCTCGCTGAAATATTCAAACTTGACAATTACCGCAAATATGCTGAAAATCGTGGTAACAAGCTGATAGACGATAAACTTCTGCGTCATACACGACGAGCCGAAGCCTACGCTTACCTTCATTTTAGCCATCAAATAAAGCTGCATGGGCTGTCCGCCTGTGTTCGACGGAGTAACCGCGCCGAAGAAAACGCCTACGCAAGCAACCTTAACCGCGTCAATAAACCTGAACTGTGGATAATTCGACCTGATATAAATCAGCGTAACAATCGCGTCTACCAAAATATTCGAGTAAAAAGCGATTATTCCTGCGATAATCCACCACCAGTTTATGCCGTCAGGAGATTTCAGCAGGTCGATCATTCCGTCCTCGGACACAAAAAAGTAGATTATAAAATAAAGCGAAAGACCGATAACTAAAATATTAAATATCAGCTTTCCGTTAATTTTGAATTTTCTCTTTTTTTCCATTATAATCTCCGAAATGATTTTGTATATTCTTTATGATACAATTATTATACCGAAATTGCAACAACAAACTTGTAACATTTTGACAGTTAAAGGCAAATTATATATAGTTTACAAAAACAGCTTGTAAATTTTGTGTATCTGTGTTAAAATATTATTAGAAATAATAACCAATTCAAACGTGGTGTTTGTTATGAGATTTTTTGATATCGTGAATATTTACGGCTTGATCATAGCGGTAATTATCGTCGCTCCGCATATTATTTACGTAAAAACGCATACAATTGACAGGAACAAATTTTCAAACAGAGCTATGGTTTATATCGACCGAACAGGCAGGTTTTTCAGCCTGTTTTTAATGGCGTTTAATCTCGGCGTTTTGGAGCAGGGCTTTACCGAGCCGAAGGAGCTTATGCGAAACTTTTGGATGATAACTGTTTTCGCCCTGACGCTGATTTACATTCTGCTCTGGCTTGTGTTCTTCAAAACCGAAAACAAGGGGATAGCCCTCGCCACAATACTTATTTCGGCATTTATATTTATTTTCAGCGGAATTTTGCAGGTTAAAACCCTGCTGATGACCGCAGGTATTGTATACTTAATCGGCGAGCTCTATATTTTTTCGCAGTATTTCAAAGACAAATGAGGTAACTAATGAACGTTTTAATGCTTTTAAAACCGAAAAAAACGGTTCAATACGTTTACGACTATAACACGCTCCGCCAAGGGCTTGAACGTATGAGGGCGCACAGCTACACGGCACTGCCTGTAATAACCTCAGACGGAAAGTACGCAGGTACGGTGAGCGAGGGTGACTTCCTATATTATATCCTCGACCGTCACGAGGGCGGTATGCGCTCGCAGGAAAAGCACAACATCCGAGATATTCTCCGTACCGGCTTTAACCCTGCGGTTAAAATCGACGTCACGATGGATGAGCTTTTGGATAGGGCTCAAAACCAGAACTTTGTGCCTGTCACCGACGATTTAGGCACGTTTACCCGAATGGTGTAGTATTGCCTTAAACATTTTGTAGACGAATACAATAACAAAAATCAGGGACGGCAATAACCGTCCCTGAATTTGCGTTTAGATTAAATTATTTGTTTCTCTCAACAAATTCTCTCATTGCGTCGGGAGAAGCAAAGCCTACGTTCCTGTCGGCAACCTCGCCGTTCTTGAAGATGCAGACATTCGGGATTGAGAAAACCTCAAACTGCTCCGCAAGCTCCTGGTTCTCGTCAATGTTAACCTTAACAAACTCAAAGTCGTCAAACTCGCCTTCGAGCTCATCGAGGACAGGGGAGAGCATTTTGCAAGGTCCGCACCAGTCCGCGTAAAAGTCTACAACTACGGGGTGCTCTGCTTTAAGAACTCTTTGCTCAAATTCTTCCTGATAGATTTTTTCCATAGTAACACTCCTTCTATAACTTTATTATTCATATAATACTTTATATTATACCAATTATTATTCCGATAAAGAAATATTATTTTTAAGTTTTTCAAAATATTCAGGATATTTTCTTTTCAGGCTCATCGGCTTAAAATCACTGTTGACAAAGCAGTGCTCGGTATGACCGACAGAGGCGGTAACCTTGCTGTCCTTAAACCTTGCGGTGTAGTCAAAGCCCATAACCGCGCCGGTAAATTTTACAAGCTTAACCTCAATCTCAACCTCGTCATCGAACCTAATCGGCGAGTGGTACTTGGCGTAAGCGTCAACGTTCGGAATAATAATTCCGTTTTCTTCCATCTCGGCAACGTCACAGCCGATGTTCTTCATAAAGAAAATCCGCGCTTCCTCAAAATACCTGATGTGGTTTGAGTGATGAACAATCCCCATTTTGTCGGTTTCGTAGTAGTTTGCCCTGCGAAAATATATATTATTTTCCATATTATTTCCTTAACAGCAAGCCGTTCTGCAAGTCCTCTTTGGCTTGTTTTTTAATTTTAAAGTGCTGCTTTTTGCCTGTCGCGGTGGTCGGAAGCTCCTTAACAAAGCGGTAGTACCTCGGAACCTGATACTTCGAAAGGTTCTCTGAATTGTTGCAGAAGTCAATCAGCTCGGCAACCGTCAGGCTCTCGTCCTCTTTAATAACATAAGCCGCAAGCGACTCGCCTCTTGTGCTGTCGGGCACGCCTGTGACAATGCACTCGGCAACCTTGGGATTTGTGTTGATAACTTCCTCGATACGCGCAGGGTAGATGTTCTCGCCCTTGCTGATGATCATATCGTCTTTTCTGCCTGCGATCGTGATAAACTGCTTTTTATCCCAGGTCGCGAT
>DFHZ01000025.1 GCA_002371985.1 Ruminococcaceae bacterium UBA3710
ATGGGATTGAGAAACTGAACACATTGAAATCCGAACGCAGAGCAACAGTCGATATGTCAGCCAATAAGTGCGAAAGCACCGATATTACCACAGTTTCGACAAAATGTGAAAACAAGAATGGACAAAATGTCGAAACAAGTTGCTACAAAATGTCAAAACAAGAATCGACAAATTGTCAAAACATGTTTCAACAAAATGTCGATGAAAAACATATATATAAATCATATATAGAAAATCATCATAATAAATCATTCAATCAATCTATCGTTGATACCGAAGCGGACAGATTGGAGATTGACAGATTGAGGGAAAGAATAGCAGACAATATCAATCTCTTTTATAACGTTCCCAGTTTGGAATATGAGGATATATTTGAAAACGGTGTATTTAAACCTGCCGATAGCGAAGAATATCACGATTTTCAGCGTATGTACTATGAGGTATTTAACATAATCTGTGATGTGGTCACAACAAAAAGCAACAATTCCTATGTCATATGCGGTCAGGAGTACCCTAAAACAGCAGTAAAATCGGTATTTTTAAAGCTTACCGAAGAGCATATACACGATGTGATAAGAGCATTAATGAATATGGAAAAACCGGTGAAAAATATGCGGAAATATCTTATTTCGGCACTGTATAATTCATATTTTACTGCAACGGCAAAAGAAATGCTGGGTATCGATTCCATTTTACGAACCAAGTAAGAGAAAGTTAAAAATAATAAATATGCAAATATTGGAGGATGCAAAATGAAAGAATTACAGGTATTTGAAAACAGGGAGTTTGGCAAGGTAAGAACAGCAGATATTGATGGCAAGGTGTATTTTTGCGGTAAGGATGTGGCAACAGCATTAGGTTATGCAATTCCATCTAAGGCAATTAATACTCACTGCAAGGGGGTTTCCAAAATGGAAGCCCCTACTAAAAGTGGTGTACAAACAATGCTTTTTATCCCAGAAGGAGATGTTTATCGTCTTGTCGTACATAGTAAATTACCTGCGGCAGAAAAATTTGAAAAGTGGGTATTTGATGAAGTCATACCTTCCATTCGTAAAACGGGAATGTATTCAGCCATTGACTATTTACAGTCACCGCAGTTTCTTATTGATGTCGCACATAAGTTGCAGGCAGATAAGGAGCAGATAGCGGCTCTCACGAATACCGTTGAAGAACTAAGCCCAAAAGCAAACTACTGCGACATTATTCTCGGCACTACCGACCTTGTACCCACTACCCTAATTGCTAAGGACTACGGCAGAACCGCACAGTGGCTCAACAAGTATCTTTGCGATAAGAAAATACAATACAAGATGAGTAACACCTATGTTTTGACCGATAAATATTCACACAAGGGTTACACCGGCACGAAAACCTACGCCTTTACCGACAGCTACTTTATTTACCACAGCAGTACCCATATGTACTGGACACAGCTTGGCAGAAAGCTTATATACGACCTTTTGAAAGAAGACGGCATACTCCCCTTGATGGAAATAGCGTAAGAAAGTGAGGAAGAAATATGAAAATATTCAAAACAAATGACGAAGTAAGCATTAAAGCAAACATAAACGAAGCAATCGAGATGATAAACGATATTGAGAAATTGGAAAGTGACAGTTACGAACAGGGCTATAAAGACTGTATGGAGGCGGTGAACAGGCTGATAAACGAATTCTACGAAGAATATTTCGGAGGTACGGATGTTTGACATTGACAATTTAATAATTCCGAAACTGCAACAGCGGCTTGATGAGTTTAAAAGTATAAACAGTCAAGTCGCTTTTTTACTCAACTTTTTAGACTATGCGATAAAATTTCCCGATGATGAGGCAGAAATTTCAAGGTATTGCAAGGCAAGATGTAATGAGGTTTACGACCTTTCGAAAATTCATAGGGTGTGGACGGACAGAGAGTTTATCAAAAAATACGGTATTCGTATAAATAGCGTAATTAAAACAAAAAAGCTTATAAATGCCCTTTGCAACGACCTCTTGGAGGATATGGGTGAATACGATGAAATTATCGCTAAAGCGAATGAGGCGATGTCGGTGTTTCAGGATGTTGAGAAAATGGAGTTTTTGGGAGATAGGAATAAGAAAACGTCGGATAACAACAATAAATCCAAGCTTTCAAGAGTTTTGGATATGAAAACCAAGGTGGGAGGCTGAATATGTATCGTATAAGACCTCCACCAAAGAGAAAGGAAGAAAATATGCTTGAAGAACAAGGTGTGGGAATAATAAAACGAGGTGCCGAAATGCTTTTTAGACTTTTGAAAGCAAAGATTGCACCCGTGCTGTCGTCCGTGAATAGGAGTACCACAATAAAAATAAAGTCCGAACCCGCAAAGCAAAGTGTGAAAAGTCTTGTAAAAAGTGGGAACGACCTTAAATTAAGCGAGGTGATAAACAATGATGAACACTTAAAGCGTATATGCAAGGAGTGTAAAAGTCAAGGTATCGTCTTTGCCATACGGAAGGAAAAGGACGGCAGCAAACAACTACTATACAAGAAAAAAGATGCCGATTTGGTAGAAAAAGGAATTTCAAAGGTTCTTACCGATGAATTGAAGCCTAAAAGAACACTTAAAGAAATAATGACGAAATTCAAGGAAGTATCGGCAAGAGAGGCAAGCAAAATCAAGAACAAGGAAGTAGAGAGGGATGCAAGATGAATAAAAAATATATCTTTTGGTTTCTGCTTGCGGTTATCCCCTTTTACTTAGGGAACTGTGGCGGTTATGCCTTTTTTCATTGCGAAAGCAATGATATAAATGCCAAACTTGAAGCCGTTTCCCTTGCCTTTGAAAGCCTTGCTTTTAATATCGACATAAAATCGGCACTGACGGGAGGTGTATGTGCGTTTTTCTATTCTCTGGCGGTCATATACAAGATATTCAACAACAAGGTGACTATGCCGGGTATGGAACACGGCTCTGCCAATTGGGGCAAAGCCGAAGATATAGCAAAGTACAAAGATAGTAAATTTGCTAACAATATGCTTTTCACGCAAACCGAATATATGAGCCTTAACACAAGAAAGACAATGCGTAACAACAATGTCCTTGTTATTGGTGGCTCAGGTTCGGGTAAGACAAGGTTCTTTATAAAGCCCAATTTGTTACAGCTTCACTCGTCCTATGTGGTAACGGATCCAAAAGGCACGGTTTTAAATGAAGTAGGCAAAGTTTTTGCCGATAACGGCTACAAAATAAAGGTGTTTAACACCGTAGATTTCTCAAAGTCAATGCACTATAACCCCTTTACTTTCATTCAAAGTGAAGCGGATATAAAGGTTTTTGTGGATATTCTTATTACAAGTACCAAGGAGAAAGGCGAAAAATCAGGGGATGCCTTTTGGGAAAACTCGGAAAGACTACTGTATATGGCTTTAGTGGGATACATCTTCTATGAACTGGATGAAGAGGAGCGTAATTTTGCTTCCCTCTTGCGAATGATTAACGCAATGGAGGTACGAGAAAATGATGAAACCTTTCAAAACACCATAGACCTTGCCTTTGAGGAGCTGGAGATTGGCACATTAGCATTCAATGAAAAGCATAAAATCACAACAAATTCGGATGACAAGATATTAGAGCCGCAACCGGAACATTTCGCAGTATCGCAATATAAAAAATACAAATTGGCAGCAGGCAAAACCGCAAAAAGTATACTCATAAGTTGCGGTGTAAGGCTTTCCGCCTTTGATATAGCCGAAGTAAGAGAGATGACAATGTACGATGAAATGGAACTTTCTACATTGGGGGATGAGAAAACCGTTCTATTCATAATTATAGACGATAAGGTCAGTACATTTAACTTTCTTGCCAATATGATGTACAGCCAATTATTTAAGGAATTATGCGATAAAGCGGACAATTTCTACGGTGGAAGACTGCCTGTTCACGTTCGTTGCCTCTGTGATGAGTTTGCAAACATCGGTCAAATTCCAAATTTCGAGAAAATAATTTCAATAATCAGGTCAAGGGAAATATCGGTCGATGTAATTGTGCAAAATATGGCTCAAATAGAGGCTTTATACGATAAGCAAGCAGGCACTATCGTAGGCAACTGTGATACTACATTGTTTTTGGGAAGTGGTGAAAATTCCACTATGAAAAACATCTCCGAGAGAGTGGGTAAAGCCACAATCAGCCACAAATCAAGCAGTACCACAAAGGGACAACAAGGCTCTTACAGTCTGCAAAA
>DFHZ01000021.1 GCA_002371985.1 Ruminococcaceae bacterium UBA3710
TTTCCCATACCGAGACCGCCGATGAAAGCAATTACTTCGCCACCGTTCAGTGTCTTGGCAAATTCTTCGGCAATGTTCTCGGTTTCTTTGTAGGAATTTGAAATGAATTTTTTTAACACTACCGAACCCTTCTTTCTAAATGATTATAATATCACATAATAAATATACTGTCAATTAAATTTCGACAATATTGTACAGAAAAAAATAATTGTTAAAAAAATAGCAAAATTTATAAATTTTGATTGCAAATTTCGAAAAATATGTTATACTGTATTAGTATGGTTGTGTACTTTACATTTTTTTAGGTAAGTATGCAAAGTATAGAATTTCAAGGAGGATTTTTTTATGAAGAAAAAAATCAGTAACCTGCCTTTTAAAGGAACTCCTGAGCAGGAAGCACAACTGAAGAAAGTTATTGATGAGAACAAGCATGATAAAAGCAATCTCATGGTTGTAATGCAACATGCTCAAGATATTTACGGATATCTTCCCATCGAAGTGCAGAATATGATTGCCGAAGGGATGGAAGTACCGCTTGAAAAAGTTTACGGTGTTTCAACTTTCTATGCTCAATTTGCACTTACACCAAAGGGTAAGTACAACATATCCGTATGTTTAGGTACAGCCTGTTATGTTAAGGGCTCAGGTCCTATATTTGATAAACTTTCCGAAAAACTCGGTATAGGTGCAGATGAATGCACGGCTGACGGAAAGTTTTCTCTTACCGCATGTCGTTGTATCGGTGCTTGCGGACTTGCTCCTGTACTTACAGTAAATGATGAAGTTTACGGTCGTTTGACTGTTGACGATGTAGACGATATTTTAGCAAAGTATAAGGATTAATCTTTATAAAGAGGAATAGAGTTTTATGAAAATCAGCACAATGAAAGATTTACTTGGCGCCAAAGTGCTAACCTGTGAGGAGAATATGGGAAGACATGTTTATTCTGCTTGCGGTTGCGACCTTATGAGTGATGTTTTGGCTTATGTAAAAGACCAGGCGGTATTGCTCACAGGACTTGTTAATCCTCAGGTTATCAGAACTGCCGAAATGATGGATATGGTATGTATCGTTTTTGTTCGTTCAAAAATGCCTACGGAAGAAATGATTGAACTTGCAAAAGAAAGCGGTATAGTTATCCTTTTGAGCGACAAGCGTCTTTATGAGGCTTGCGGCATTCTTTACAGCAACGGACTTGTCGGCAACAAGGTGAAGACATGAGTGAAGAATTAATCTTTCATTTTGATGTAGACGGTGAAGATTTTACTTCTGCCGGACAGGCGTCTGTTCAGGTGAAGAAAAACCTAAGAAGGCTTGGGATTTCACCGGAAATCATAAGACGGGTTTCAATCGCTATGTATGAGGGCGAAATAAATATGGTTATTCATGCCGGCGGTGGTGTCGCTGATGTTAAGGTGCTTGAAGACCGTATCGAAATAGTTTTAACCGACCATGGCCCCGGCATTAAGGATATTGATATGGCAATGCAGGAAGGATATTCTACTGCTACCGATAATATCAGAACTCTGGGCTTTGGTGCAGGAATGGGTTTGCCCAATATGAAAAGATATAGCGATACTATGAAAATAGATTCTACTTTAGGCGTTGGTACTACTATTGTAATGACCGTCAATATTCAATAAATCTTTGATAGAGGGATCGTTATGAGCAAGTATGAACATTCAGTCGTGTTGAATCCCGAAAAATGCACCGGTTGTACAACCTGCTTGAGGCACTGCACAACCGAGGCTATCAGAATTGAAAACGGAAAAGCCAGAATAATTGATGATCGCTGTATAGATTGCGGTGAGTGTATTCGTGTTTGCCCCCAAAAGGCAAAGAAAGCAATCTGCGGTCGCCTTAGCGATATGGATAAATATAAGTGGAAAATTGCTTTACCGGCTCCTACACTTTACGGGCAGTTTGATAACCTTGATGATATTGATTATGTCCTTGACGGACTTATCAAAATTGGTTTTGACGATGTTTTTGAAGTGTCAAAAGCCGCCGAACTTGTTTCTGCTTATACAAGAAAGTATCTTAAAACCGAAGGTGTAAAAAAACCGGCTATAAGTTCGGCTTGTCCTGCGGTACTTAGACTTATAGGTCTTCGTTTTCCGTCGCTTACCGAGAATGTTATACATATGCTTCCTCCGATGGAGGTTGCCGCAAAACTTGCAAAAGCAAAAGCGATGAGGGAACACCCCGAGTTAAAAAAAGAAGAAATAGGCGTTTGCTTTATTACCCCTTGTCCTGCTAAGTGCAGTTATATTAAGAACGGCTTTTCTGATTATAAATCGAATGTTGACGAAGTAGTTTCAATAAGTGATATTTACTTTTTACTTATCGGTGAAATGAAAATGGGAACCGATGTGGTAAGACTGTCGGATTCCGGAATGATTGGTGTCGGTTGGGCGAGAAGCGGCGGCGAGGCTACGGCAATTTTCAATGATAATTACCTTGCTGCTGACGGTATAGAGAATGTAAACCGAATTCTTGACCAGATTGAAAACGGTAATATACCTTCTCTTGAGTTTATAGAACTTAATGCCTGTACGGGTGGTTGCGTAGGAGGAGTTCTCACTATGCAAAATCCCTTTGTTGCAAAAGCAAGGCTTCAAACACTAAGAAGATATTTGCCTGTTTCCCAAAATACACCTGCAAAGTCGGAACTTGAATACATACCTGATTATTATTTGTTTGATTCATTTCCTAAATATCCGCCGATTTCAAGACTTAGCGATAATATGTCAGAGTCAATGAGAATGATGGCTGATATTCAGAAGTTGAGGGAAAAACTTCCCGGTATTGATTGCGGTTCGTGCGGTGCTCCTAACTGCCGTGCTTTTGCAGAAGATGTAGTCAGGGGCTTTGCGGACATAAAGCAATGCAGAATGATTGAAAATGGAGAGGATAGTTATGACAGTCGGGAATCTGATTGATTCTTGCGGTTTTGAGCCGTTAAATGTTGCTTCTCCTGACCGTGAAATATCGGGTGCATATAGCGGCGATTTGCTTAGTTGGGTAATGGGCAGAGCATCCGAAGATAATGCGTGGATAACTATTATGTCTAATATAAATGTTATCGCCGTTGCAACACTTGTTGATGTTTCTTGCGTAATCTTTGCAGAAGGAGTTACTCCTGACGAGGAAACAAGAAAAGTCGCAAAAGAAAAGAGTGTAAACCTTATAGTTTCACCTTTTAATGCTTACGAAACAGCCGTTAAGATTTCTGGTTATATAAATGAATAAGTATTATTACGATTTGCATATTCATTCCTGTCTTTCGCCCTGTGCGGACGACGATAATACTCCTAATAATATTGCCGGTATGGCTACATTGTGCGGACTTAATATTGTGGCTCTTACCGACCATAATACATGTAAAAACTGTCCTGCTTTTTTCGCTGCGGCAAAAAAATACGGAATTATTCCGATTGCCGGTATGGAAGTTACAACAAGCGAAGATGTCCATATTATTTGTTTGTTTCCATCCCTTGAATCGGCAATGGAATTTGATTTGTATATAGATAGTCATAGAATGAAAATTCCCAACCGTGTTGATATTTTCGGCAATCAGTTCATACTTGACGGGGACGATAATTTAATCGGGACAGACGAATTTTTATTATCAAATGCAACCGATTTATCAATAGACGATGTAGCAAAAATAGTTCCAAAATATGACGGTATTTGCTATCCGGCACATATTGATAGACCGTCAAACGGTATAATCGCCGTTCTCGGTACATTTCCCGAAACTCCTTATTTCAGTTCGGTTGAACTCAATAATTCCGAAAATAGGGAAGAGTATATTAGCAAGTATTCGTTAAATGATAAGAATATAATTGTCAGTTCCGATGCACATATACTTACCGATATGCGAGATAAGGAAAACTATTTTTTGCTTGAAGATGAGCCGTACAGCAGTGAATTTGTAAGGCAGAATTTGTTTAGAATGTTGAGATGATATTTTGAAAGAATTATCGCTGAATATCCTTGATATAACAGAAAATTCGGTTAAAGCCGGTGCAACCTTAACGCAAATAATAATTGACGAAACTCCGGAAAAACTTATAATCAGAATAATAGACGA
>DFHZ01000171.1 GCA_002371985.1 Ruminococcaceae bacterium UBA3710
AACGGCACAAAGGACAGTAACAGGTTCAGGTGCATCAATTATAATGAATGCAGAGGATAAGCCGTATATAAATGCCGTAACTTTTGGGAAAGTTGTAGATTTGGGAATAAAGGATGCAAACAATATGGGGGCTGCGATGGCACCAAGTGCGGCTTATACTATCAAGACATATTTTGAAGACACAAATACAAAAGCAGAAGATTATGATATAATCTATACAGGCGACTTAGGTTATGTGGGTACAAATTTACTTTACGACCTGCTTTTAAAGGATGATATTGATATAAGGTGCCGACATAACGACTGCGGTTTGCTTATATATGACAGAAACCGCCAGGATGTTCATTCCGGCGGTTCGGGTTGCGGTTGCAGTGCAGCAGTATTAAACTCATATATTATGCATAGATTTGAAGATAAAAAGTTTAAAAATATTCTTTTTATTTCAACGGGTGCATTGTTATCGCCAACAAGTGTTTTGCAAGGCGAATCAATACCGGGAATATCGCATTTAGTAAATATCAGATGCGATTAAACAAGACTTGCAAGGCAATAATCGTTAAAGGCTTTTTCTATTCTGACATTTCGTATTTGTCCTACTAAATCTTCAGTAGTTTTAACTTTAACTCTTATATAATTATCTGTATATCCGGTTGCCGTATTTTTTTCGGGTGTTTCAAATAGTACAGGAAAAACTTTTCCTACTTGCGAAGAAATAAACTCTTTTTCATTCTTTTCGGAAATTTCAGCCATAAGTTTTGCTCTATGCTTTTTTTCTTCATTGCTAACTTGATTGTTAAGGGCGGCGGCAACTGTTCCTGTTCGCCTTGAATACGGGAAAATATGCGCTCTTGCGAATTTAGTTTTCTCAACAAAGGCAAGACTTTTATTAAATTCTTCTTCGGTTTCTCCTGCAAAGCCTACCATTATATCGGTGGTAATAGCAGGTGAATCGAAGATTTTTCTTATTCTTTTAACTAAATCGGTATAAAAGGCAGTATCATATTTTCTGTTCATTCGTTTCAAAGTTTCGTCGCAACCGGACTGCAAAGATAAATGGAATTGCGGACAAAATTTAGGCTGAGATTTAAGCCTTAATAACATTTCGTCGGTTATATGATCAGGTTCAAGTGAACTGAGCCTTACCCGTTTAATCTTATCAACTGACGATACTGCATCAACGGCATCACAAATATTAAAATCTTCATTTTTACCGAAAGCAGAAAGGTTTATTCCAACTAAAACGATTTCCAAAAAGCCCTTTGATGCAAGAGTTTCCGCCTCATTTTTTATGCTTTGAAGACTTCTTGAACGAACTCTTCCTCTTGAATACGGGATAATGCAGTATGAACAAAATCTATCGCAACCGTCTTCTATTTTCATATAGGCTCTTGTTCGCTCATTAAAATCTGTCGCTGATAAAGTGTTATACTTTTCTCCGTTCTTATGTTCGTCAAAAAGAAAAATTCTCTTGTTTGTAATCTTAAATTCATTTACTAAATCGACAATTCTTGAAAAATCTTTATTGCCGAGAACAATATCGGCTTCGCTTAAATTTTTTGATATTTCGGGAAAAGCCTGTACCATACAACCTGTAAGTACAATGATTGCATTAGGATAATCTTTTCGGTATTTTCTTACAATCTGTCTTGTTTTTCTGTCGCTTTCGGCAGTAACAGAACAGGAATTTATAACAACAACATCAAAATCTTCATTTTTATCGTCGGTATAGCCGTTTTTTATGAATAATTCTCGCATTATCTGCGTTTCATATTGATTTACCTTGCAACCTAAGGTATGGAAAGTTACATTCATATTTAACCTCTCGATTTTTAATGTTCTAATTATATAGTAAAAGCGGAAAATTTTCAAGATTTCTTGACATAGGAATATGTAAGTGGTAAAATTTTTAAAAAAGTTTGTGGGTGTTGTTATGGCAAAAATTTTTACATCGGTAGATCAGTTAATAGGGAAAACACCTTTAATTGAACTGAAAAATATTGAAAAAGAATTTTCTTTGAACTCTAAAATTATTGCTAAACTTGAATACTTAAATCCGGCAGGGTCTGTTAAGGACAGAGTTGCTTTAAATATGATAAAAGAGGGCGAGAAAACAGGCAAAATCAGTAAGGATACTGTGATTATTGAGCCGACTTCCGGAAATACGGGAATAGGTCTTGCGGCGATTTGTGCTTCAAGAGGATACAGAATTATTATTGTTATGCCTGAAACTATGTCAAATGAGCGAAAACTCTTAATGAAGGCATACGGAGCAGAATTAGTCCTCACAAGCGGTGCTCTCGGCATGAAAGGTGCAATAGAAAAAGCAGAAGAATTATCAAAAGAAATTCCTAATTCTGTTATTGCCGGTCAGTTTGTAAATATGGCAAATCCGAAGGCTCATATGCTTACAACAGGTCCTGAAATATTTGATGATACAGACGGACTTGTAGATTTCTTTGTTGCAGGTGTAGGCACAGGCGGTACTATCACGGGAACAGGTGAGTATTTAAAATCAAAAATTCCAAGTTGCAAGGTAATAGCAGTCGAACCGAAAACTTCTGCGGTGTTATCTGGTGAAAAGGCGGGACCTCACGGTCTTCAAGGTATCGGAGCAGGGTTTGTTCCTAAAATTCTTGATACAAATATTTATGACGAAATAATTAAAGTGTCTGATGATGAGGCATACGAAATGGGCAGACTTATGGGAAAAAAAGAGGGGATACTCGTAGGTATCTCCTCAGGAGCAGCACTTTTTGCCGCAATTCAAATTGCCAAAAGACCCGAAAACAATAATAAAAATATTGTAGTATTATTGCCTGATACGGGCGATAGATATTTGTCGACAAAAATGTTTGAATAAAACTTAAATCTTATTTACACTAATTATTTCAATATCGCTTTCTTTAACCTTAAAATGAATATCGTACGACGAAAAAGCCATATGATAAATTCTGTTATAATCATCTTGATACGAGGGTCTTGGGTCGTCGCACAAACAATCGGTAACAGTTTCTCTCTTTTCTTCGGGTATAATTTTAAGCAAATCTTCACCGGCTGCAATAGTAAGCCGGTGATTTTTGTTTTCTTCGGCAAAACTCCCGTATGCATCGTTATGTATATCGGTATACGGAATATAAGGTTTTATATCATAAATCGGTGTCTTGTCTAATAAATCTACGCCGGACACATCTATTGTTAAATCATCGTTGATTTTTTCTATTTTAACCGAAGACAAGCCTAAATTATTAGGTCTATACGGCGAACGACAGGCAAAAACACCAACTCGTTTGTTACCGCCAAGCCTTGGCGGTCGGGCAGTTGTAGATGTTTTTTCTGTGTGTGATATAGAAAAGTCAAATATAAGCCATATATGAGAAAAATCTTCAAGACCTCTTATTGATTCAGAATTGTTGTAAGGTTTTAACAATTCTATTTTTCCGTATGCGGTTTTAATACGGCCGCTTTGCCTTGGTATACCGAATTTTTCTTTGAAATCAGTATGAATTATTGCAACCGATTTAACTTTATGTTCTTTCATTTTAAACTCCATAAGTTTTATAGATTAAATATACTATAAAAATATTTATATGTCAAAAATGTTTTTTGAGTTTTTTTAGCGATGCAGTTTCTATCCTTGATACATAACTTCTCGATATACCAAGTTTTTTTGCAATTTCTCTTTGGGTTAATTCTGTTTCGCCGTTAATACCGTATCTCATATTGATTATTTGTTGCTCTCTTCTATCAAGAACTTTCGGATATATTTCTTTTAAATGCTCGATTTTAGATTTTAATTCAATTTCCTCGGCAATATCACTATCGTCGGCTATAATATCAATAAGTGTAAGTGTATTTCCGTCTTTGTCGGTGTCGATAGTGTCGTTGATATATGTGTCTTGATTTGTTTTTTTAGATGCACGAAAGTACATTAAAATTTCATTTTCTATACATTTTGAAATGTAAGTTACAAGTTTTATGTTTTTTTCCGGTTTAAAAGATGTAACTCCTTTGATTAGTCCTATGGTGCCTATTGAAATCAAATCGTCCTGGTCGTATCCTGCTGTATAATACTTCTTTACTATGTGAGCCACTAATCTTAAATTATGTTCAATAAGTTTATCTTTGGCACTTTTATCACCTTCCAAAAATCGGGCAATTAACCGTTCTTCTTCTTTTTTAGATAAAGGCGGGGGAAAAGCACCGGCACTTCCTACATGCAATGCAAAATAAAATACACTGATAAACAGTTTAAAAATCGGTTCTAAAATCATACAAAATCCTCCCTTTTTAAAAATATATGCCTTATAACAAATAAAATTGACATCAGGACAACATAGTGATAAAATAAGACTATATTTGTACGATAGGATTTTGATATGAACGAAGTAATGGTTAAAGTTGAAAATGTTTCAAAGCAATATAAGTTGGGTCAAATAGGTGGTACTACCTTAAAAGAAGAAATTCAGCGTTTTAATGCTCGGATTTTAAATAAGGAAGACCCGACCAAAAAGATTGGAGCCAAAGATTACAAAATCGGGGATATTTTCGATGCTCTTCATAATGTTTCTTTTAAAATAAATAAAGGCGAGAGGGTAGGTATAATTGGTCATAACGGTGCCGGTAAATCTACTTTGCTAAAACTTATCTCAAGGGTAACTGCACCAACGAGCGGTTTTATAGGGCTTAACGGCAGAGTGGCTTCAATGCTTGAAGTCGGAACGGGATTTCACGGTGAACTTACAGGTCGTGAAAACATCTATATGAACGGTGCAATACTCGGTATGAACAGAGCGGAAATTGACACCAAGATAGAAGATATTATTGACTTTTCCGAATGTAGACAGTTTATTGATACGCCGGTTAAAAGATATTCGTCAGGTATGTATGTTAAACTTGCATTTGCCGTTGCTGCTCATCTTGACTCCGAAATTATGATTATGGACGAGGTTTTAGCGGTCGGAGATATGGCATTTCAGAAAAAGTGCCTTGATAAAATGAATGATGTTTCGAGGAATGACGGAAGAACAATTCTATATGTCAGCCATAATATGAACACAATCAAACAACTTTGTGACAGATGTATTGTTCTCGACCACGGTACTGTTGTTTTTGACGGCGATGTAAACGAAGCAATCAACATATATTTATCGGTAAAAAGGTCCTCTGATGCCATTATTGATTTAAGTTCTATTGACCGTAAACGAAAGTTTATGTATGGGCAACTGAAAATGCTAAGCCTTGAACTTGACAACAAGAGTGGCTTTTATGATTATAATTCGGTTTTTTCAGGAAATCTGACAGTCTGTCCGAATAAAGATTTTAAAGATGTTGTATTGATGTTTATAATTTCTTCTAACGGTCAAAGTGTTATGACTTCGGAAGTTAAAATGAATTTTGAATTTAAAAAAGACAATAAAAAAACAATTCCTTTTTCTTTAAATCTGAATAATCTTGCTCCTGCAACATATTCGTTAAGGATTTTCTTGTGCCTGAGAGATGGATACGGTAGTGAAAGATACATTGATAGACTTATTGATTTTTATACATTTGACATAATTGAACCTGATAATTTCCGTGAAAACAGAAAATGGAGAAATATGTTTAACGGATATATTGTAGGCGATGAAATTAAAGTAGAATTATAATCAAATGTATATTTCATAAATCACTTTCATAAAATGTATTAACATTTTAGGGGTGATTTAATGAAAGATATAAGGAGCAGAGCAATAGCCTTCGGCAATTATATTGTTGATACCGGGGCTACTGTAAGGTCTACAGCGAAAGTTTTCAAAATTTCTAAGTCAACGGTACATAAAGATGTTACTGAAAGGCTTATTAAGGATAACCCTATTTTATACCGTGATGTTAAATTAGTTCTTGAAAAAAATAAGCAAGAACGCCATATCAGAGGCGGACTTGCAACAAAACAAAAATATAAAGGAATAAAATTATAGTTAAAGGTGATATTATGGATGTTTTAATAATTAACGGCAGCCCTCATGAATCGGGCAACACTCGAATTGCAATCGAAGAAACAATAAAAGTTTTTAAAGAAAATGATGTAAATGTTCATTTAATCAACATCGGTCCAAAGCCAATCAGAGGCTGTATCTCGTGTAATTCGTGTGCTAAAACAGGAAAATGTGTGTTTGACGATGCCGTAAATGAAGCGGCAGAAATTTTTAAGAATTGCAACGGTTTAATTGTTGCTACCCCTGTTTACTTTGCATCTGCCAACGGTAGTTTGGTTTCATTTCTTGACAGATTGTTCTATTCAAGCAACTTCAGTAAAACTATGAAAGTAGGTGCCTCTATTGCCGTGGCAAGGCGAGGAGGAATTTCCGCCACTTTCGATGAACTCAATAAATATTTTACAATTTCGGGAATGCCGATAGCATCAAGTAATTATTGGAACGGAGTTCACGGAAGAGCACCGGGCGAAGCCACAGAAGATGAGGAAGGATTGCAAACAATGAGGACTATTGCAAATAATATGGTATTCCTTATGAAATCAATAGAACTCGGTATTCAAAAATACGGTTTACCCAAAGCAGAAGAAAAAACTTTTACGAATTTTGTAAGATAGAAAAATGCTACTATCAAATTGATAGTAGCATTTTTATTTATCTATGGATTACACCTGAGACACGGTTCGTATCCGGCATTTATCAATTCTTCCCTTGAATTTGTAATGTATAAATTCTTTTCCTTGATGATTTTTGCAGAACCGCAAGTAGATTTATGAAATTTATGCGTGTTTGTATTTGCGTAATAGGTGCCGTCAAAAGAATCTGCTTTTGCTTCTGCACTACCAGTAGAACTATATGTTTGAATTTCTGATGCAGCCTTATTTTTTTGCGGGACTTCAACATAATCGTCAAGACTGTCTTCTTGTGGCTCGGAAACCGTTATTTTTGACTGATTGTTATTTTCATTATACGGTTTAATACTGCCACAAGCCGAAAGAAAAAGCATTAAGAATACTAAAATTAAACAAAGTAATCTTTTCATATTCTTTTCCTGTTCAGAATGTTTTTCAAAAGTTTTAGGAATTCACAGAAAACAATAACTGAAAGCGATAATAAAACTGAAATAAATAGATTTTTTGTACTCAGTATTGTTAATCCAAATACCAATCCTGCCGGAGTGAGTTCAAGGAATAATATTATAAATATTGTAAGTATAGACGAAATAAACAGAAAATCATTTATTCCCAATTTTTGACTGAAAATACTTGACTTCGAACGCAGGTTAAATGCGTGGAGTATCTCGGTCAAACCAAGTGTTGAAAAAGCCATAGTCATAGCAATAGAATAATCTTTGGAATTATATCCTATAACAAAGGCAAATATAGTTATCATTGCTATATAGATTGATTGCAGAGTTATATCGATAAGGGAACTGCTTTCAAAGAGTTTACCGCCGAGTGCCGACGGATGTTTTGTCATAACAGAATCTTCTGCTTTTGCAGTAGCAATAGCAATAACAGGGGCACAATCAGTAAGAAGATTTATCCAAAGTAATTGCACGGCAGAAATTGGCGGTTTTTTGTAAATAATTAAGGAAATAAGATAAAACAAAATTTCCGCAATATTGCAGGAAAGCAAATATAAAACCGATTTTTGTATATTTGCAAATAATCCGCGGCTTTCTTTAATTGCATTTACTATTGAATCAAAATAACTGTTTTTGATAATTATATCGGCATTTGCTCGTATTACATCTGTTCCGAGTTTTCCCATTGCACAACCTATATCGGCATTATTAAGTGCTTGAATATCTTTGAAATCATCGCCGGTTATAGTAACTACTTCGCCTAAAGACTGAAAAGCCGAGATAATTCTTAATTTATCGTCAGGTGTTACTCTGGCAAAAACAGCATATTTTTCTATGTTTTCCTTTAATTCTTCGTCAGACATTTCTGCAAGTTCTGTACCTGAAATTGCCTCAAAATTGTCTTTTAGAATACCGGCTCTTCTTGCAACTGCTTTTGCGGTTGATAAATTATCTCCGGTAATCATAATTGTTTTAATTCCGGCTAAATCATTCATTTTGATAGCGTCAATAGTCGGAACTCTTAACGGGTCATTTAGTCCGATAAGTCCGACAAAAGTTAAATCTTTTTCAATTTCGTCGGGAGACGGGTTAGAGGGAATAGCATCAAGGGGTTTAATGGCAATGCAAACAACTCTGAGGGCATCCTGAGCAAACTGTTCATTTGTTTTAAGAACAGTTTCAGAATCTATATTAGTGAACTTATCTGCCAAACTCTCTGTTGCACCCTTTATAATAGCATAGGGTTTACCGCCAATAAGGTTGATACTCGTAGTCGTTTTTCTTGCCGAGTCAAAAGGAATCATTTCAACTCTCGGATACAAATTATCTAATTGTTCGGCGGTAATATCACAATGCTCAACACATGCTTTTTTAATAGATGTTTCGGTCGCATCATTTTCAAGAGTTGAACAACTTGAAGCAAGTCGCAAAATTGTCATTGCTTTTTCGTCGAGTTTAGTATTGGTTACATCAATTATATTCTCGCCATCATAAAGTTTATCAAGATACATACTGTTTTTTGTGATTATACCTGTTTTATCGGCACAAATAACTGTTGTTTTTCCTAAAACTTCGAGGGCACTGACCTTTTTAATTATTATATCGTCCCTTATAATTCTTTCAATTCCTAAAGCAACTGCTATCGTTGATATAGCAGGAAGACCTTCGGGAATGGCTGAAACCGCAAGGCACATAGAATTAAGTAACGCAGTAGCAGTCGTAGAAGCGAAACCCTGATTTC
>DFHZ01000111.1 GCA_002371985.1 Ruminococcaceae bacterium UBA3710
AAAACCCGTATACCATAAATATACAGGTTCCGAGGAGAGCGGTCTTGATTGGATAAGAGCATCTGCTTCGCTTCCGCTTGTGTCTGAAATTGTGAAAATCGACGGTCAAAAACTCCTTGACGGCGGTATAGCAGATTCAATTCCGGTCGCCTTTTTTGAGAGTATCGGGTATAGCAAAAATGTAGCCATTCTGACAAGACCTGAAGGCTATCTTAAAAAGAGCAATAATGTACTGCCGATAATAAAACTTAAATACAGAAAATATCCTGCTTTGATAAAGGCGATAGAAAACAGGCATATAATGTATAATTCGCAGCTGGATTTTGTACGGAAACGGGAAAAATCAGGCGACCTCTTTGTCATAAGACCAAAAGAGCCGTTGCCGGTCGGAAGAATAGAGCATAACCCCGATATGCTTTATAAAACCTACGAAATCGGACGCAAAACCGCAGAAGAGAACTTAGAGCAACTCTCAGAGTTCCTTTATAAGGAAAAAATTTCTTGATTATTGCACCAAAATATATTAGAATATTAGATGTTTTATGGTAGAATATTAAGAAATTATGCAATAATGGAGAGCCTATGAAAAAATTGCATTATGAATTGCCGAAGCAATCCGTGAAAAAGGATTACCTTTTCAATATTTTTGGCAGTACGACGAATGCGGCGGTATCAGTTATTCTGTTAGTTGTTGTCAGTCACACGGTGGGGGAGGCACAGGCAGGGATTTTTTCACTGTGCTTTACAACAGCACAGATGATGTATACCTTAGCAACATTTGAAATGCGTAATATTCAAGTTACCGATGTAAAAAACGAATTTTCTTTTTCTGATTTTATCGCTTTCCGTGTATTAACTATATTGTTAATGCTGATTTCAAGTGTCATTTTTGTTTTTATCAATGGGTTTCAAGGCACAAAAGCAACATTGACTTTACTTTTATGTTTGTATATGGCAATGCTTTCGATTTCAGATGTATTGCAAGGTAATATGCATCGAAATAATTACCTGTCTCTTGCCGGAATAAGTTTGGGATGCACTTCATTGCTTGCGGCCGTTTCTTTTACTATATTTCTGGCAACTACACAAAGTCTAATATGTTCGGTCATTCCTATGGCTATTGTAGTTGCTTTATGGATTATGCTTTATGATATACCTTTTTCCGGCAATTTTTCTGAAATCAGACCTTGCTTTCGATTAATAAATCTAAAAAGATTGTTTTTTGAAACTCTACCACTTTTTATTTCCGTTTTTATTACTCAATTTGCTTTTAATGCACCTAAATATGCTATAAATGACTATTTGACTGAGGTGGATCAGTCCCATTACGGCTTTCTCGTTATGCCCGCATTTTTCATAAATCTTTTGAGCCTTTTTGTTTTCAGACCGCAACTTGTATCGCTTTCTGAAAAATGGGCAAACAAAGATTATACCGGTTTTGGCAAAACTGTCAAATGGCTTTATATATGGATTTTTATATTTGCGATAGTGACAATGGCTGTCGGATTTGTTATAGGTGTTCCGGTTTTGAACCTCTTGTATAATACAAGTTTAAATGCATATCGTAATCTTTTTATGATTCTTTTGCTGAGCGGTGGATTCGGTGCTGGGAGTACACTTTCCGTGACTATGCTTGCTGTTATTCGTAAACAAAAGAATAGTGTTATCGCTTATGTCGTAACGGCTGTTTTGGCAATGTTTATTCCAAATATATTAGTAAGAAGGTTTGGATTCGCAGGTGCTGTATATGCATATTTTGTTGAGATGCTTTTATTGTTTTCATTGCTGTTTTTAATATTTATAGTTTGCTATAGAAAAGGAAAATTAAGTTCTTTAAGGAGCAAAAAACAATGAAAAGAATATGTTTGTATTTGGTTGTTTTTTTAGTGATTTTCATATCTCTTATTGCACGAATATTTCCTTCAAAAACTTTGTATATATATGATGTTGTTGAGGATGACATTATAGGAACGGCTACGGTAAATGACATTAAAGAGTTTCACAGTTGTAAGTCGGATAAAAACGGTAATATAACAATAACGGGTGTAGATGCCTATATTGTTTTCAATGTGGACAAGCCTTATTCCGCATTGGTTATGAACGTAGGCGCATCACATAACGATTTTCAAGCTCAGGTTTTTTTTGATTCCGGGGAAGGATACAGTGAATCAAATTCACTACGGGCGTACTTCTCAAAACACAAAACCGCAATGGTTTTTGCAAGCGGCAGTAAAAGCCCGAAAAGTATTCGTATTGATGTGGATGCTCCGTATAAATTAGAATCCGTAGAACTGCATTCATCTGAAGCAATCCCGACTCCCTACAAAAACGAGAATTATTTGCTGAAATGCCTTGTAATGGCGATGATTTCATTGGCTCTTACGGGCGCGATATTTATATTGGATTTAAAATTCAACTTTTCACAGAAAATATTCTCTTTCCTCTTTAAAAAAAGAAAATTTTTCTTTACAATTATCGCGCTGCTTATAGTTTCTGCAACAGTTGCGCTTGTTGCGGAATATATAATAGGGCATTTTATTGCAGGAATGTCGTCTGCAGGTAATTATTTCAGTATATACCGTTTTGTATTTATAACTTCTGTTGTTTTTTCTGTGCCTTATATCATTCTCTGTATGAAATCATCAGATAAAAAAATAGAAAATGTTTTTTTGGGGATTTGTTTGATTTTGGGCATAACTATGATAATTGTAACCCCGTTTGGACATAATTCCTGGGATACAGATTCGCATTATAAGTGGGCGCTCAGGGCATCTTTTTTGAACGGCGATGCAGTTATTACCAAAGCAGAAAGCGCGATTTTAGCCGGTAGTGATAACGCTGCTATAAAGAATAATGCCAATGAAATAACGCAGGTTATTTGCAATCTGAATGACCAATACTCCGTTTTTTCAGGTCGGGAGCAGGGCTCCGCAACAATTGCACATTATCCCAGTGGATTTTTTATTGCTCTTGCCAGAATGTTTGGCGGAAGTTTTTATGAAATATTTACCTTTGGTAAACTTGCAAATCTTATTATTTATGCTTTTTTATGCTATTTTGCAATTAAAAAATTAAAAAGCGGGAAGATGATACTGATTGTAATTGCCCTTTTCCCGACAAATCTTGTACTCGCCACATCATATTCTTATGACTATTGGGTGACAGCCTTTGGATTTTTGGGTATGGCTTATTTCGTTGGCGAATTGCAAACGCCTGAAAAGCCAATGTCCATTATTGATACGATAGTTATGTGTGTCGCTTTTTCACTTATGGCTTTACCAAAGTTGGTATATGCAGTATTTCTTGTTGTACCGTTCTTGATGAAAAGAGAAAAGTTGACAAAACCTAAACTATACTATACAATCTGTACATTGACAATAGTATCTATGCTTTTGTTACTGGCAATAAGATCTTTTTCAGTAACTTCATCCGGCGGCGATATCAGAGGCGGAACAGATGTCAGTGCGGTTGGGCAGATTAGTTTTATTATTTCACAGCCGGTTCATTATGCTAAAATATTGCTTAATTTTTTAAGGGTATATCTTTCAATTGGTTCAACAAGGGAGTATATTGTTCATTATGCTTATTGCGGCATTGGTGTCGGTTCAACGGTTTTTGTAATTTTGATGATATTAACAACTCTTACCGATAAAAACAATCACGATATTGATGCTTATAATTGGTGGACAAGGATAGCAGTATGTGTTCTCTTCCTTGGTACCGCTGCTGCAATAGCGACTGCATTGTATATAGCTTTTACTCCAGTGGGCTATGAAACAATTAACGGATGTCAACCGAGATATATTATACCTCTTTTATATCCTCTGCTTTCAGTCTTATGCGGCAGAGGTATCCGTATAAAGATGAATCAGAAAATATATAATTATGCCTGTCTTGTTCCGTGCTTTTTTGTAAATGTATTTGATATTGCAACGGTACTTCTTAAACATTGGGCTTAAGAGTAGAGGTGTAGAATGAATTTTTGCATTTTTTCGGCGAATTCTCTTTCGAGTATAGTAAGTATTGAACGGAAAAGTTTATATTGCGCAAGCCAAGGCGCCGTAAAGACAAAAAATATGTAAAAACATGGGGATGTCTATGAAAACACTGATTATAATTCCGGCATACAATGAGCAGGACAATATAGAACGGGTTGTCAATAATCTAATAGATAATTATCCGCAGTATGACTATGTTATAATAAATGACGGTTCAAAAGACAATACCGAATCTATTTGCGAGGCAAGAGGATATAATTTTATTAGTCATCCTGTAAATTTAGGATTAGCGGCTGCATTTCAAACAGGTATGAAATACGCATTAAAAAACAATTATGATGCCGCTATTCAATTTGACGGTGATGGGCAACACAATCCTGAATATATAATGCCGATGCTTGAAAAACTGCAGGAAGGATGCAATATAGTTATTGGCTCACGCTTTGTTGAAAATAAAAAGCCTAAATCTATGCGGATGTTTGGAAATAATTTGATAGGAATTGCCGTTTGGCTTACAACAGGTAAAAGAATAAACGATACAACATCGGGTATGCGGCTGTTTGACAAGAATATGATTAGACATCTTGCTGAGGAAAATGATTTGGGACCCGAACCGGACACAGTATCATTGCTGATTAAGAAAGGTGCAAAAGTATCTGAGGTTCAGGCTAATATGAATGATCGCATAGCGGGGGAGAGTTATCTGACATTTACAAAATCCATTCATTATATGATGAGGATGTTGGTTTCTATTCTAATTCTTCAATGGTTTAGAAAGGGGTAAAGAAAATGACGTCGACTTTGCGAGTGTTTCTCATATTATTATCAATTGCTGTATTGATTTTTGTTTTTAGAAAAATAAGGAAAACCGATTTTGTCATTGAAGATTCTTTATTTTGGATTTTCTTTTGTATAATACTGATTTTAGTTAGTATTTTCCCGAAGATTTGCTATATGTTTTCTGATTGGTTTGGTTTTGAATCGCCTACAAATTTTGTTTTTTTAGTGACTATATTCTGCCTGCTCGGTAAAGAGTTTTTTATGTCAATAAAAGTTACAAAATTGCAAAATAAATTAACAAATTTAATTCAGGAATATACGATTGATTCTAAAAAGAACACGGGCAGCAATGATATGAACCCCAAAAGTTAAACGGTTTTATTGGTAAATATTTTAACTTAAAGACGGCGAATGACCTGTTATGGTTTATAAATTATAAAGCAAAACTTGAATGTTTTGACAAAAAATCATCCACCCGATACGGGCGGATGATTTTTCTAACATAAAGATTTTAAAAGGTTTTCTAAATCATCTATGCACTTTTCTTTTTTGAAATGCTCCTTATAAATAATAGTTGTACGCGTTCTCAGACCAGTCTTTAAGTTTGTCCCTTTTGCTTGCTGTCAGTATCAGATTTGCAAGCTCTTTATAGTCAAGCGATTCGCAGCAGAGACCGCAGTCCGCTTCTTTTATGACATCGGAAACCTCACCGCTTATGGCGCCTATTATCGGGCGTGCCGCAACCATATATGACTGTATTTTTGCAGGAAGTGTGCTGTTTACAACTTCGTTATCCACCATAGTTATCAAAAATGCGTCAGCAATCGAATAGTACTTAGGCATATCTGAAACAGGATGATATCCGTAAAAAATCACATTATCTAAATTGTATTTATCAGCCAGCGTCCGGCAACTGTTATAAGAGAGGCCATCGCCTACTATGTGAAACTTGATTTGCTTTTTGTCTTTAAGTAGGTTTGCCGCTTCAATTATAGTTTCCACGCTTTGAGCCGGCCCTATATTCCCGGCAAACACAAGGTCAAAATTGTCATTTTTCTCACCGTTTATATTTTTAGGCTCTATTTTGCTACCCCAACATTTATTATAGAGC
>DFHZ01000155.1 GCA_002371985.1 Ruminococcaceae bacterium UBA3710
TTGTTTCCTTGCCGAAGAAAAGATAACAGTCGTCAGGATAAGAAACTTCCGAATGAGTTTTTCTTCCCTTTGTTGTGAAAAAGAAAAACTGACCTCTGTTTTTTGAAAAGAAATCTTCAAGATTATCGTAATATGTTATATCAAGATAATGCCAGTAGTCAAGCCCTGCTCTTTTAAGTTTTTTATCGTCAATTTTAAAGCCCATAGGACCTACAAGATGTAGCCTTGCACCCGTTGCAGCACAGGTCCTCGCAACATTTCCGGTGTTTTGCGGAATTTCCGGCTCAACCATAACTATATTTATTCTTGCCATTTAATCACCGCATAAAATTATAAAATGAAAATTACTTCTTGTCAACCGCTAAAACTGTATATATAATATAAGTATAATTGTTTTGGAGTGATTTAGCGTGAAAAAATATGAGAGCATCTTAAAGAGGGTTGAACAGGTCGAGCACAAACTCGGTGTTTCCTATGCTAAAACCGACGGAAAACTTTATAAAACAATGTGGATAATTGATTTGCTCGGAGTTATTTATTTAGGTCTTGTAAATATTCTTCTTATTTTAAGTACGATTTTAAATGCAAGTGCAGGAAATAAAGGCTTTTTCAGTAATCAGACGCTTGTCCTTATAGCTGTTTCGACAGTTCTTGAAATCGTAAGTATTATATTCAGCAAGAAAAATCTTAAAATTATCGGCGGTATATTGGGTCTTATCCCTGTTCCTTATTTGATTTATGTATTTTATAAGGCTTGTTACAGTTTCGGTCAGGGTCTTTTTAACCTTAAAACGATTTTTTATACAAGACATTTGCCGAGTATAGTTTTGATAACTGTTGCACTATGTATTATGCTTTTCGTAGCATTAAGGCAGAGAATAAGGGTTGATAAAAGTTATAAGCGAATACTTTCTAACCTTTATGAAAACTATAAAAATGAGCATAAGGGCGAAACATTTGATGTTTCGGACGAGGAATGGGAAGAATTTATTGTAAGTTATAGCCCCGAGAAGTTTTAAACAACTTATGCCGTCCGTTTTGGGCGGCATCTTTACTGTATAAGACAAGGCTTGCACCTAAAAACAATATTGTAAACAAACTGTAAATTATATTCTTAAATGGTTTTTTTAATTTTTCCCTTGCTTTTTTCCGAAAAAGTTATATAATAGTAACAGAAGTGTTACAAATTTGTAACTTTTTTGGAGGTGCTACTATTTTTACTTCTCTTATGGATATGATAAAAAATAGTTTTGCCCGTGTTACCGATTGGTACAAGGGAGTTAATAGATATATAAAAACGGGAGCCTTTTTGGCAGTTGCCGTGTTTTGCGTTGTTGTCGCATTAGTAGGCTCCGGTATAGGCTTTGGATACAGTGTAAAATATAACGGTCAAAAAATTGCCGTTATAGAGGACAAAGATATTTATTGGGAAGCGGTTAAGAATGTCGAAAACAAGGTTTCGGGGGATAATATAAAAAAGGTTTTATCATCTCCTGAATTTTCATTGACGCTTACATTGCTTTCCTCTACCCAAAAGGATAAAAACATAATTTCCGACGGTATTATAAAAAACACAAAGGAAATTGTAAACGGTGTTAAGGCTACGGTAAACGATAAGTCATATATTTTTGCCGTGGAAAACAAGAATGATATAGTCGAAAACTATCTTTCAAAATATGATGTAGGGTCAATTTCGTCAAAGTCTGCCTTTGTCGGCGATGTAAATTTTGAGGACGGACTTTTTCTCTTGTCGGATACCGAAAAGGAAACTACCCTCAATTCTTTGCTTGATACGGTAGATGTAATAACCGTGGCAAATGTTGTCAGCAGTAAAGAAACCGATTATAATACGATTGAGGTAAGAACAAGTGAACTTGTAAAGGGTACTACGCAGGTAAAATGTGAGGGTGCCAAAGGCACAAACCAGGTTGTAGAAGAAGTAAGTTTCTTAAACGGCGTAGAAACCGGCAGGGTTACTCTTTCGGAAGATGTAATCACGAAACCTGTTGACAGGGTTGTCCTTGTAGGCACTTCAGCAAATGTTCAGACCGCCCAAAATAACACAGTAGCCCATAACAGCGGGTTTATTTTCCCGATTTGGGACGCATATAAATTAGGTTCGCCTTTCGGGGACGGAAGAGCCCACAAGGGTTATGATATATTAGCCGACAAAGGAACTCCTATTCATGTTGCAAAAAGCGGTACTGTAATAAGAGCATCATGGTACGGCGGATACGGTAACTGCGTTGATGTTGACCACGGAAACGGCATCGTAACAAGATACGGTCATGCGAGTGAGTTTTGTTGCAGAGTAGGTCAGACCGTATCGGCAGGGGATGTCATAGCCAAGGTAGGCACAACCGGAAACTCAAGCGGAAATCATGTCCATTTTGAGGTTATTATAAACGGCAACCGTGTAGACCCGGCACCGTATCTCAATATAAATTAAAAATATTTCTTGCATTCGGTAAGGCTTTTTTATATAATAATTATACTTGCTATTTAATGTGGAGGTATAAATCAATGAATATTGGAAATTTTTTGTTGGATGCGGCGGCTAAAACAAGCGGTAATGCTACGTATTCTACCTTGTTTACCGTTGGTTATCTTATTGTTATCGTCGGCATTATGTATTTCTTACTTATCCGCCCTCAGCGCAAGAAAACAAAAGAAGAAAAGAAGATGCGTGAGAATTTGCAGGTTGGCGATGATATTGTAACAATCGGCGGTATCTACGGCAAGGTTATTTCTTTAAAAGAAGATACTATTGTTATTGAGTCTAAAAGCGACCATAGCAAGATTACAATCGCTCGTTGGGCATTACAACAGAACTTGACTGTTCACGACGACTAAAAAGAATAGTAATAAATAAATATCCCTTCGCAGTATAATGTACTGCGGAGGGATTTTTTATGAAAATCAAAGTAAATAAGAATTATTTATTGGGAATAAGTATCGGCATTGCGGTTTGCATAGCCGCAATATGCCTTTTTGCACTTATAATGTTGGTCTTTAAAATCGACAGGGCATATTCTTCGTTTTTCGGTACAATAAGCGTATCGCTCGGAGCCTTTTTCTCGTCATTTTACATTGCCGGTAAAACAGGCTCAAAAGGATATTTGGTTGGTATTATTACGGGGTTTGCTTATTTTGCCGTAATTACACTTTTATCGTTTATTATAACAAAAAGCCATATCGGTTCAAATACGGCTTTTCACTTTGTAATTATTCTGTTGTCGTCAACCGTCGGCGGAATTATCGGAGTAAACAAAAGGAAAACTAAAATATTATAAGTTCCGAAAGGAAAACCGATATAATCGAAACTGCCGAAACAAAAATAAGACTTTTGCCGAAATACCCTGCTATAATTGCAACTGCAAACCCGATTAAAGCGGAATAAATACTGCTTGTGGAATGAAGAATATCGGGGAATACCATAACCGCAAGGGTTACAAACGGAACATAATAAAGAAAAGATTTAATATATTTGTTCTTAATTTCCTTGCGGATAAGTGCTAACGGCAACATTCTTATTAAGTATGTAACCAAAGCCATAACGAGGATATAGATATAAACATTTCCGCTCATTTTGTTTCCTCGCTTTCTTCGATCGGTTTTATAAATGCAGCGATACCTGCTAATAAAACGGTCAAAATAATAATTCGAAAACCCGAAGAAATGTTTTTTAAATACGGCAGATAGGAAATAAGCATACTTAAAATCATAGATATTAAAATCAAAACTGCAATAAATTTGTTTTTTCGGGCGGGGGGAAGAATAATTGCAATAAACATACCGTATAAAGCGATGCCGAATGCACTAAGCACACTTTCAGGAAGAAGCGACCCTGAAAGAGAGCCTAATAGCGTACCGCCAACCCATCCGGGGAGTGCGGCGGAAATTACGCCGTAGCAATACGAGGGGGAGAGTTTATCGGGGTATAACGAGCAAACGGCGAAAACTTCGTCGGTATTTCCGAAAGCAATTAAAAAACGGTGTATTACAGGCATATTCTTTTTGAATTTCTGCGTAAGAGAGGAAGACATAAGGCAGTATCTTAGATTTATGATAAACTGCGTCAGAGCCATTTCAAAATATGATAGCGAACCGCTTATTATGGAAAGGGCGGCAAACTGTCCGGCAGATGTGAAATTAGTGGCGGAAATCAAAACGGCTTGAAACGGGAGTAAACCACTGCTTACAGCCGATATTCCGAATGTAAATGAAACGGCAAAATATCCGAGAAATATCGGGAAACCGTCCTTCAAACCTTTTAGATACAGGGAATTTTTCAACTTTTAAACCTCATAATAAAAATTTAAAATTCCGCCGCAAACAAAGTGCGGCGGAAGATTTTTAATTTAGTTCTTTTAGTCTTTTAATGCTCTTTCAAGCCAAGTAAAGCCTAAATCGAGAGCATCAAACAATGTATCTTTTGTGCTTTCTTTGACCTTGCTGTCTTTCTCGGACAAATCGCTTTTTAAAAGTTCGATTTTAACCTTGTCTGCAATGTCGAGTTTGCCGTCATTGGCAGTAGAAAGAATAGTGAACTTAACTATAAATTTTTCGGATGTATCACCGTAGTAAATTTCTTTTCCCTTTCTTACTAACGGTTTACCTTTGTATGTTAAAAAATTATTCTCGGCCATTTTGTTTTTCTCCAAATTTTATTTTTCCTCTTCGGGAAATTCACCGTATAAGTTAAACCTGAAAAGCATAGTTTCGTCTTCTTGGTTTGTGCAACGGATTTTTGCAACATTTATTTCGGGGTTTGAAAGAATGGTAGCGAGTCCGATCATTTGGCAAAGTTTAGATTTAAGATTTAAAATATCGCCCTCTTCTGTTTCAAGGTAAACATCACCTTTGCAAGAGTCGATTGCCTTTATAAACTCCTCAAAATCAATGTTATGTAATTCGATATTTCTTGTATCCATACCTACACACTCCTTTATTCTTACTATATAGAAGTATAAACTATACATAATAATATGTCAAGAAGTTAAATATTAATATATTTTCAACAAGAATATTTTAAAATGGGTTTTTAAGTTGACATTTAGGCAAAATTTGGGTACTATTATAGTTGGTGAATTTTGGTCTTTCGGAGGACGAGAGTATGGAAAATACTAAAAAAACAATGGATGCAATAGTAAATCTCGCAAAGGGAAGAGGATTTGTATATCCGGGTAGTGAAATCTACGGCGGACTTGCAAATACTTGGGATTACGGTCCTTTAGGTGCAGAACTTAAAAGCAATATTAAAAAAGCATGGTGGAAAAAATTCGTTCAGGAAAACCCTTATAATGTAGGTCTTGATGCGGCTATTCTTATGAACCCTCAAACATGGGTGGCTTCGGGCCACTTGGCAGGATTTTCTGACCCTTTGATGGATTGCAGAGAGTGCCACGAGCGTTTCAGAGCCGATAAAATTATCGAAGACTGGTGTGCTGAGAATAGTTTTGAACTTTCAAAACCTATCGACGCATTTTCTCAGGAAGAAATGAAGAATTTTATCGAAGAGCATAACATTAAGTGCCCGACATGCGGTAAGCATAATTTTACAGATATTCGTCAGTTTAACCTTATGTTCAAAACATTTCAGGGTGTAACCGAGGATGCAAAAAATACTGTATATCTCCGCCCTGAAACAGCACAGGGTATATTTGTGAATTTCCCGAATGTTCAGAGAACTTCAAGAAAGAAACTTCCGTTTGGTATCGGTCAGATAGGTAAATCTTTCCGTAATGAAATTACTCCCGGAAACTTTATTTTCCGTGTCCGTGAATTTGAGCAGATGGAACTTGAATTTTTCTGCAAACCCGATACAGACCTTGAATGGTTTGATTACTGGCGTTCTTTCTGTAAAAATTGGCTTCTTACTATCGGTATTAAAGAGGAAAACCTTCGTTTAAGAGACCACGATAAGGATGAACTTTCATTTTACTCTAAGGCTACTACCGACTTTGAATTTTTGTTCCCGTTCGGCTGGGGCGAACTTTGGGGAGTTGCCGACAGAACCGACTATGATTTAACCCAACATCAGAATACATCCGGCAAAGATTTAACATATTTTGACCCCGAAACAAACGAACATTATATCCCTTATGTTATAGAGCCGAGTCTTGGTGTCGAGAGGGCATTTTTGGCTGTTCTTTGCGATGCTTATGACGAAGAGCAGGACGAAAAGGGCGATAACAGAACAGTCCTTCATTTCCACCCGTTCCTCGCTCCTTTCAAGGCCGCCGTTTTACCGCTTTCAAAGAAACTTTCCGAAAACGCAATGGAAGTTTACAACGAACTTGCCAAGGACTTTATGGTTGATTTTGACGATGCAGGTTCTATCGGTAAGCGTTACAGAAGGGAAGACGAAATCGGAACTCCGTTCTGTATTACCTACGATTTTGACAGTTTAGAGGATAACTGCGTAACGGTCAGAGACCGTGATACAATGGAACAAGTCAGAATTAAAATATCGGAGCTTAAAGCATATATTGAAGAAAAAATCAAATTATAATTATATCGGAGGATAATAAATGTCTTCAACTGATATTCTCTCTATGTTAGCACTACTGCTCGGTGGTCTTACATTCTTCCTTTTCGGAATGAGTGTAATGTCGGGTGGACTTGAACAAATGGCTGGTGGCGGACTTGAGCGAACACTTAAAAAGGTTGGCAAAAATGACTTTTTAGGCTTTACGCTCGGTACTGGAATTACCGTTGCTATTCAGTCGTCCTCTGCTATGACTGTTATGCTTGTCGGTCTTGTAAACTCCGGAATTTTAGAATTTTCGGATACATTCGGTATGATTATGGGCTCCCATGTCGGAACTACACTTACCGCTTGGATACTGACGCTTAATGCCAACACCGGCAACAACTTTTTTATGATGCTCTTAAAACCGATGACATTTGCACCAATTCTTGCATTTGCGGGAATTGCGATGCGTATGTTTTCAAAGAATACCAAAAAGCAAAAACTCGGCGATATATTTATAGGCTTTGCGGTTTTGATGGTCGGTATGAATATGATGAGCGACTCAATGGCGGATATAAAGAAGTATTCGAGCTTTTTAACCCTGTTTTCTAATTTGCCTATAATCGCTTTTTTGGTTTCAACTCTATTTACGGGAATTATACAGTCTTCCGCTGCAACCGTGGCGATTGTTCAGGCTATTGCCCTTTCGGTCGGAATGGACTATGCGGCGGCAATTCCGCTTGTAATCGGTGCTAATATCGGTACTTGTATGACTGCTATCATTTCAAGTATCGGCACTAATAAGAACGCAAAACGAGTTGTTGCAATGCATGTTTATACAAATGCCATCGGCGGTGTAGCCTGTATGATAGCATTGTATATTGTTATGGCAATTAGTCCCGATATATTAAAACATCCAATTAACATTTTCGGTGTCGCAATAGTTCACTCAATGTTTAATATCATAAATACCGTTGCGTTTATGCCACTTAAAAAACCGATGCTTAAACTCTGTGAAAAAACCGTTAGCAGAAGCAATGATGAAAAGCATACCGTATTTTTGGACGAGCGTTTGTTTAATAATACTCCTCTTGCAATTTCGGAATGTAAACGCCTTGCGACCGAAATGGCAGAACTTACCAAAACTTCGGTATTTGAGGCTTTGGGTATTCTTAAAAAATACGATGAGGCAACAGCACAAAAAATTGAATACGACGAGTCTTTAGTTGATAAATATGAGGACAGGCTCGGAACATATCTCGTTAAACTGAGTGCTAATTCTTTGACAGAAAATGACTCGCATTATGTAGCAAGAATGCTTCACGGCATAGGTGATTTTGAAAGAATTTCCGACCACGCATTAAATCTTCGTGATTTAGCCAAAGAGATTAAAGAAAAACGAATAGTTTTTTCCGAAGATGCAAAGCAGGAAATCGACAATATTTCCAATGCTTTGGTTGAAATTGTAACTATTACGGTCGATTCATTTATTTCAGATGACACCGAAAAAGCGGCACATGTTGAACCGCTTGAACAGATTATAGACGAACTTATAAGCAAATTGAAATCCGCTCATATTGACCGTCTGCAAAAGGGCGAATGCACAACGCAACTCGGATTTGTTTTCTCCGACCTGCTTACGAATTACGAGCGTATATCGGACCATTGCTCAAATCTCGCTGTTTTCACTATGCAACTTGACAGCGAAAAACTTGATGCACATAAATACTTGAACTCGCTAAAAACAATGGATAACCCGAAATTTGCAGAAGATTATAATATGTACGGACGCAAGTATTTAACATAACTAAAGACCAAATATCCAAAGGAGAAATTTATGTCAGCAAATTATACCATTACAAAATTAAGCGATATGCTCGAAAAGAAACTTTCTCATAATTTCGGTGTTTCACCCGAACAGGCTTCCGATGAGATTTTTTATAAAGCCTGTGTTCTGGTACTGCTCGATATTATGGGGGAAAGAAGAGCAAAATTCAGAGATAAAGTTGACGAGCAAGGTGCAAAAACGGTTTATTATCTGAGTATGGAGTTTTTGATGGGTCGTTCTCTTAAAAATACCCTTTATAATTTGGATTTGACCGAAACTATGCGTAAGGCCCTTTCAAAATTCAAGGTAAACCTTGATAAACTCTATGATTTTGAGCCGGATGCAGGGCTTGGAAACGGCGGACTTGGAAGACTTGCGGCCTGTTTCCTTGACGGACTTTCTACCGGCGGATATAGTGCTTATGGATATTGTATAAAATATGAACTCGGAATTTTCCGTCAAAAGTTAGTTGACGGTTGGCAGACCGAAATGCCTGATTTCTGGCTGCCGGGCGGAAGTGTATGGCTCGAACAGCGACCGTCATTTGCGGTAGATGTTCATTTTGACGGCTATATTGACGAGTGGTGGGATAACGGTTACCACCATGTTGAGCATAAAGATTATGATAATGTCCGTGCAGTGCCTTATGATTTAAAGATTGCCGGTAAAGACGGAAAAACCGTTAATGTTTTAAGACTTTGGAGTGCCGAATGTGAAGACTTTAATATGTCGGCTTTTAATCAGGGCGATTATGTAAGAGCATTAGAGCAAAGAGCAAATGCAGAGGCAATTTCAAAAATTTTATATCCTGAAGATAATCACGCAGAGGGTAAATCATTAAGGCTTCGTCAGCAGTATTTTTTGGTTTCCGCATCTATTCAGGATATTTTGGCAAGGCATATGCGCCGCTACAATACCCTTGAAAATCTGCCCGAAAAGGTGGCTATCCATATAAACGATACCCACCCGACCCTTGCCATACCCGAACTTATGCGACTTTTGCTCGATGAATGCGGGTATTCTTGGGAAAAATCTTGGGATATTGTTACAAAAACGGTAGCATACACAAACCATACCATTATGTCAGAGGCTCTCGAATGTTGGCAGATTGATATGTTTAAGAGAAGACTTCCGAGAGTTTATCAAATCATTGAAGAAATTGACCGCAGATACAGGGCTGATGTTATTGCTAAAACCGGCGATTTTGCTTTGGCGGAAAGAACAGCCGTTATAAGTAACGGTCTTGTTCGTATGGCAAATCTTTGCGTTGCTACTTGCCATACCGTAAACGGTGTTTCAAAACTTCACAGCAAGATTATTACCGACGAATTATTCAACGATTATTATAAAATGACGCCGGATAAGTTCACAAATGTAACTAACGGTATTGCTCACAGAAGATGGCTTTGCCAGTCTAACCCCGAACTTTCGGCATACATTACCGAACTTATCGGCGACGGTTTTGTAAAGGATGCAAGTGAACTTGAAAAACTTATGAAATTCACCGACGATACTGCGGTGCTTTCTAAACTTGCAGATATAAAGAAGAATAATAAAGTTCGTTTGTCTAATTATATTATGGAAAACTATAATGTAAAAATAGACCCTGCTTCGGTTATTGATATGCAGGTAAAACGGCTTCACGAATACAAGCGTCAGCACCTTAATGCACTTCATATAATTTCCGATTATTTGTATTTAAAAGAAAATCCGAATGCACCGTTTACTCCGAAAACCTACATTTTCGGTGCAAAGGCGGCGTCCGGATACCTCTTTGCAAAAGAAATTATACAAATGATTTATAAGTTATCAAAGGTCATAAATAACGACCATACCGTAAACGATAAAATCAAGGTAGTATTCCTTGAAGATTACCGTGTTACTTTGGCTGAACTTATGATTCCTGCTGCCGAGATAAGCGAACAAATCTCCTTGGCTTCGACAGAAGCGAGTGGAACTTCAAATATGAAGTTTATGATGAACGGTGCTGTTACTCTCGGAACCGAGGACGGTGCAAATGTTGAAATACATTCGGCTGTCGGAGATGATAACATTGTAATTTTCGGTATGCGTACTCCGGAAGTTCTGCAAATTCAGAAAAACGGTTATTCGCCTATCGAATACTATAATAATAATGCGGAACTCAGAAATGCACTTGATTTTATCGGCAGAGGTATAGACGGAAAGTCATTTGACAACATTTATAATACCCTTAAAAATGTTGACCACTATATGGCTCTTGCTGATTACTCCGATTACTGTGCCGCCCAAAAGAAAACTATGGCACTTTATGAGGACAGCAAGGTATGGAATAAGATGTCGCTTATAAATATAGCCAAGTCGGGTATTTTTGCCGCCGATCGTTCAATAGACGAATATGCCAAAAATATTTGGCATATTGACCCGGTTAAGTAGTTATGAATTATTATCCGTTTGATTCAAGAAATAAAATCTATAAACCTCATTTTGGTGCAATTAAAGCAGGGGAAACCCTGCTTTTGCGTATTATCATACATTTTGATGCACACCTGCACGATGCATATTTGTGTATCGAAAAAGACGGCGGTGAGCCTTACGAGATACATCTTGAGCCGAAAGAACAAATTGACAATTACCGTTTTTATGATACCAAAATAAAACTTGATACGGGTTTATACTGGTATAGTTTCAGATACACAAGCGATTACGGCGAGTTTTTTGTAACAAAAACCGACAGTTCGCTCGGAATTGTTTCAAAAGACGGCGGTAAATGGCAACAAACGGTTTATGATGCCGATTTTGAAACACCTGATTTTGTAAGCGGCGGAATAATATATCAAATTTTTCCCGATAGGTTTTATTCTTCGGGGGAAGAACATAAAAACATTCCGACAGATAGATATATCTGCAAAGATTGGGGCAAACAACCCGAATACAGGCAGGAAAACGGAATATGCTCGCTTGGAAACGATTACTACGGCGGAGATTTAAAGGGCATTACGGTCAAGTTGCCGTATCTTAAAGAATTAGGCGTCAGTCTTATATATTTAAACCCTATTTGCGAGGCACATTCAAACCATAGATATAATACTGCCGATTATATGAAAATAGACCCAATGCTCGGTACGGAAGACGATTTAAAAGAACTCTGCAACGAAGCAAAAAAGAACGGTATTCGCATTATATTAGACGGTGTATTCTCGCATACGGGCGACGACAGTATTTATTTTAATAAGTATAAACGCTATGGCGACGGCGGAGCATATAACGATATGGCTTCTCCATATCGCAAATGGTATACATTTAAAAATGAATATCCCGGATATTCCGCTTGGTGGGGAGTTCCGTCTTTGCCCGAAGTAAACGAAGAAAACGAAGAGTTTTTGGAGTATATTACAGGAAAAGACGGTGTTGTTGAAAAATGGCTTTCTTTGGGAATTTCGGGAATAAGACTTGATGTTGCGGACGAACTGCCCGATTTGTTTTTAGAAAGTTTGAGAAAATGCGTAAAGGACAAGAATAAAGATGCTTATATTTTAGGCGAGGTATGGGAAGATGCTTCAAATAAAATAAGTTACGGGGCGCGAAGAAAGTTTTTGCTCGGAAAACAACTCGATTCGGTTATGAATTATCCTTTTGCAAATGCGATTATAGATTATGTTTGCAAAGGTACTGCTAAAAACCTTTTAGAAACCGTTATGAGTATTCTCGAGAACTATCCGAGAGAGTCAGTAAGAACTCTTATGAATCATATCGGAACGCATGATACGGCGAGAATTATTACCGCTATTGCAAACTATGGTAAATACTGCGGCGACAGAAAATGGCAAAGCGAACAAACATTAGAGGGCAGTTTGTATGATTTTGCGGTTTTAAAACTTAAAATCGCCGCTCTGCTTCAATATACCTTGCCGGGTGTTCCTTCGCTCTATTACGGAGACGAGGCGGGACTTACGGGTTTTGGCGACCCGTTTTGCCGAGCCGCATATCCTTGGGGGCATGAAAACACCGACCTGCTTTCTTATTATAAGGCTCTTGGAAACTTGAGAAGAAGCAAAGTTGTTTTTAAAGACGGAGATTTCGAGCCTGTTGTTTGTCAAGACGGACTGTTTGTGTTTTTAAGAAGTCAAGGAAATAAAAAGGTTTTAATTGCTACTAACATATCAGAATATGAACAGGAATTTTTGAATACTTATAATGTTAATAATACATTATTCGGCGAAAATGTTTCCGAAACTACCGACAAAATAAGACTTAAACCGTACGGTTATGCAATTATTGAATAAAAATTCTTGACAATGCATATTATTTGTGTTATTATGCATTGGTAAATTTATTAAAATCTTTGATAGAGGTGCAAAAGTCAATAGTAAAGCAACATTGATGCCCGGATAGGCTGTTGCTTAAAAGGGACTTTTGCCGAAATGAATACTTGGTATCCGCCATTTATTTGTTGGTTCGTTGTAGAATATACACCGAACTGTCACTAAGCATTAGTGGAGCGCTATCTTGAAAATATAAATATTTAATTTATATTGTGTTTTCAGGTCGTGCCAAATGTTTGGTTCGACCTTATTTTTTTAAAATAAAGGAGAAGAGAAAAATGCACTCAAACAAGATTACGAGATGGGCTATTGCTCTCTTGATTTGTGCGTTGGTTGCTTTTGTCGGAACATTTACTGCTCTCGGTGTTGATGAAGAAGTAACAAACGCAAAAGGCACAGAAAAAACTGAACAATCTGCAAAAGATTATACAAAGATTGAAGATGCAGATGGAAACATTGTTGATTTAACTGAACCTGAAGCTGCAAAGGAATATTTAGACAATTATGCAAGTAATGTCGAAACTGAGGGCGGAATTGATAATATCAAAAAGGCTTCTGAAACTGTTAAAAAATACAGCAACGATTATACGATACCATCTAATGCACAGGAGTATGTTGACGGATATGCCGACAATTTAAGTGAGGACGAAAACTTTGAAACTAATATCGAAACCGCCCTTACAACGGTAAGAACAAGTGTAAAAAGATATGCAACATGGTGGTCATTGCTTCCGCCTGTAATAGCAATTCTGTTGGCACTTATAACAAAAGAGGTTTATTCGTCTTTGTTTATCGGTATTCTGTTCGGCGGTATGATTTATTCAAACTTCACACTTGAGGGTACCGTAGTACATACTTTACAAGACGGATTTATAAGCAGTGTTGCCGATTCTTATAATATCGGTATTCTGATATTCCTCGTAATGCTCGGAGCATTGGTTGCTATGATGAATAAAGCAGGTGGCTCTCAAGCATTCGGTAAGTGGACAACAAAGCATATAAAGACCCGTGTAGGTGCTCAACTTGCTACTATTTTACTCGGTGTTCTTATATTTATAGACGACTATTTCAACTGCTTGACTGTCGGCTCTGTAATGCGTCCTGTAACCGATAAGCATAATATTTCCCGTGCAAAACTTGCTTATCTTATAGACGCTACCGCCGCACCTGTTTGTATTATTGCTCCTATTTCTTCTTGGGCTGCTGCCGTTGCAGGTTTTGCAAAGGGTTCGGGTGCCGCAAGCGGCATGTCGCTCTTTATAAGTGCTATTCCTTACAACTTCTATGCAATTCTTACTATTGTAATGATGGTTTTCTTGGCAGTTACAAATATGGATTACGGTCCTATGAAGAAGCATGAATATAATGCCGTTAATAATAACGACCTGTTTACAACCGGCGAAGAGCAAATGGCTGATACCGAAACAAATGCGAACGAAAAGGGTAAGGTTATAGACCTTGTTATTCCGGTAATATTCTTAATCATTGCCTGTGTAATCGGTATGATTTATTCCGGCGGATTTTTCTCGGGCGAAAACTTCATTGACGCCTTTTCAAATTCCGATGCATCGGTAGGTCTTGTAATCGGCTCCTTTGCGGCAATTATATTTACAGTTATTTATTATCTTTGCCGTAGAGTTCTTAAATTCAGCGATTGTATGAATGCTATCCCCGAAGGATTTAAGGCAATGGTTCCGGCTATTTTAATTCTCTGCTGTGCTTGGACACTTAAAACAATGACCGATTCTTTAGGTGCTAAAATCTTTATTTCTCAACTTGTTGAAAAGAGTGCAGGGTCATTTGAGTTCTTCCTTCCGGCAATCATATTTGTTATCGCAGTTGGTCTTTCTTTTGCAACCGGTACATCCTGGGGAACATTCGGTATCCTTATTCCTATCGTTCTTTCGGTATTCGGTGCAGAAGACGGTGCAATTACAACAGTTGCTATTTCCGCTTGTATGGCAGGTGCCGTATGCGGAGACCATTGTTCACCGATTTCGGATACAACAATTATGGCTTCAGCCGGTGCACAGAGCAACCATATGAACCATGTATCTACTCAACTTCCGTATGCTTTGACAGTTGCAGGTGTATCATTTGTAAGTTACATTATTGCAGGATTTATTTCAAATTGGCTTATCGCTTTGCCGATTTCAATCGCTTTAATGATTTGCACCTTGTTTGTAATTCGTATATTTACTTCTAAAAAGGCATAAAATGAGTTAAAACTAACACCCGTACTTTTTTAAGTACGGGTCATTTTATATTAAAAAACCGCTGTCAAAAGACAGCGGTTAAATTATTATGTTTTGCTCCCACTTTGCCGTAGTGTGCCGAATGATAACCTGATTTTTAGTTCAGGTGGGTTTCGTCCGAACGGCTTCGCGCTCCCTTCTTCCGAACTCGGCACCGCCGCGGGAGGTCTGCAAGCCCACCGTCCGAGAGCAAATCCCTATTTATATTGTTGTAGGGTTATAAAGGCAACAGTTCGCGAACAAAGCAGGAGTTTTTAAATTATTACTGTTTTTCGTCTATTTCAAAGAAATCTTCAAGGCGGTCAACAAAAGCATCGGCTATGGTTTCGTATTCGTCATCGTCCTCGATTTCGTAAAAATATTCTTCCCCGTTTTCTTCTCCGACCTTAACGATTACAAGTTCGCCCGAATCGTCAAGCATCGCTTTCGGGTCGCTGTACTGCGGTAAGAGAGCCAAATATCTGTCTGTATCGGTTTCGATGGCATCAAGAACCTCGAATGTATACTCTTTGCCGTCGTCGTCAGCTAAAGTTATTATATCAGGATTATATTCTTCATTTTTAATTTCTTCACTCATTATTATATCTCCTAATTTAGTATTTTACCTATTTCGTATTTTACTATACTTATGTGAAAAATACAAGAGTTATCTTCAATATGGAAAAAATATACTTGCAAGAAATATAAATGTCGTTTTTTGGAATAAATTATTCTTGACAATATACTTAAAATACATATATACTATGATTATAATATTTGGTAAATCGTGAGGGTTTTCCTTATGAAATTCTTGGTGAAAATCAGAAAGACGGTAATGCTTTTTATAAAGGCTATTATTGTCGTTTCTTTAACTTTAAGTTTTGTAGAGATTTGGAATCAGAATTATATTGAATCGCTTTTCAGCAACAAGGGTAACTATTTGGTTATTTTCTCTTTTGTATTTATTTTTTCTGTATTTTCTTCGCTTTACGGGGCTTTTAATATCGGAATTTATCGTATCCATGAAATAATATACAGTTTTTCTTTGGCGGCTTTGGTTACTGATGTCGTTATGTATTTGGAACTCAGCCTAATAGCAAGAAATCTTGTTGCAGTTCCGCCTATGATTGTTTGCTTTATCTATCAAGTGGGTACTATTTTTTTGCTGTCATTTTGTGCTAATACCATTTATTTTAAACTTTATCCTGCAAGGCGAGTTTTAGCGGTTTTCAGCGACGATGCAAAAGGTTTTGAATTTATTAAAAAAATGAGTATTATTTCCGAGCGATTTAAAGTTGAAAGCGGAATAAATGCCGAGCATACCGATATTGAAAACATAAAAAAACATATTGATAAGTATGATGCCGTTGCCATTTGCGATATAGACAAAAGAATGCAAAAAGAGATTATTTCATATTGTTATACAAAGCAAAAGCGAACATATCTTTTGCCGGATATTACAGATATAATTCTCAATAACGGATATGAAATTCAAATCAGCGATACGCCGGTTATTATGAGCCGTAACAGAGGGCTTACTACCGAACAGGCACTCGTTAAAAGGTTTTTCGATATTCTTATTTCTGCGGTAGGCATTATAATTTTAAGTCCTTTGATGTTTTTTATAGCCGTTGCGATTAAGATTGACGACGGCGGACCGGTATTTTTCAAACAAAACCGAGTTACGCAAAACGGAAAGATTTTTAATATTATCAAATTCCGTTCTATGGTTGTTGATGCCGATAAAGACGGTGCCAAAAAAGCCGAGAATGACGACAACAGAATCACCAAGGTCGGCAGAATAATAAGGGCTTGCAGAGTTGATGAACTCCCGCAACTTTTCAATATATTAAAGGGAGAAATGTCTGTAGTAGGTCCAAGACCCGAAAGAGTGGAAAATGTATATGAATATACCTCTCTTCACCCTGAGTTTGACCTTCGCCATAGGGTTAAAGCAGGACTTACCGGCTATGCCCAACTTTACGGTAAGTATAATACATCTTCCGAAGATAAACTCAATATGGACCTTATATATATTGAAACTTATTCTTTGATAAAAGATTTAAAACTTATTATTCTTACAATTAAGGTTTTGTTTATGCGTGAAAGCACCGAAGGATTTGATTCGAGTGCAAATTCAAAAGTAAAAAAACCTAATATAAAAATAAATAATGAGGGTGAAAAATAGATGGCATTTAATGCAACATTAGTCGTTTTAGCGGCAGGAATGGGTAGCCGTTTCGGAGGGCTTAAACAAATTGAGCCTATAGGTCCAGGCGGTGAAGCGTTGCTTGATTTTTCGGTTTATGACGCAAAAAAAGCAGGGTTTAACAAGGTTGTTTTCATAATCAAAAAGGCTATTGAAAAAGAATTTAAGGAAACAGTAGGCAAGAGAATTGAAAAGATAATAGATGTAGAGTATGCTTTTCAGGAACTTGATACTTTGCCAAACGGTTTTACCTGCCCCGAAAATAGGCAAAAGCCTTGGGGAACAGGTCATGCAATTTATTGCTGTAAGGATATAGTTAAAACTCCGTTTGCCGTAATAAATGCCGACGATTACTATGGCTTTGAAGCATATAATCAGATATATAATCAACTGAAAAAGCAGACCGGCAACTACTGTATGGTAGGTTTCAGACTCGAAAATACCCTGACCGATAACGGCTCGGTGTCAAGAGGAATTTGCGATATTAAAGACGGCAAACTTTTATCGGTTACAGAACGGACGAAAATTGTAAACTGCAAGTATACCGAAGACGATAAAGAGTGGATTTCGCTTTCTCCCGATACGGTAGTTTCTATGAATATGTGGGGCTTTACACCGGATATATTCGAGTATGCCAAAGAGTATCTTGTTGAATTTTTAAATGAAAAAATAGATGTGCCTAAATCTGAGTTTTATCTTCCGAGCATTGTTTCAAAGGTTATGGAAAAGGGAATTAAAAGCGTAGATGTTCTTGTTGCCGAAGAAAAATGGTACGGTGTTACATACAAAGAGGATAAAGACGATGTGAAAAAAGCATTGTATAAAAAAATAGAGGAAGGAAAATATAATTTTTAAGTTGAATTTTAAATAAATAGGCTTAAAAGGAAAAGGTGGTTAATATGAATAAAAAAATTATCGCAGGAATTGTATCGGGCATAGTTATTTTAGTCGCATTGATTTTTGGTATTCTGTATTTTACAGGAACAATAAAACTTAATCTTAAAAGCGAGAAAGAAACAACCTCTCAAACCGATTCGGGTAAATCAAGCGAAAAATCTTCGGAAACTTCGGACGGCAAAGGGACTTCCCAAAATTCTTCTGACAGCAAAACTAAAAATACTTTAGAATCTCGCTCAACAGGTAAAGATACCGTAGAGGTAAAGGATGCAACGGTTACTGATAACAAGGTTACCGTTCCGATATATGCCACTAAGAATGACGGTTTGGCAGCAGCAAGAATGTTTATAGACTTTGATAAAAACGCATTTGATTATGCCGATGTTACACCGGGGGATATGTTCGACGAGTGTTATTCAAACATTACAGACGGTGAAGTAACAATTGTTGCAACAACAAAGGACGGAATTTATGATGTAAAGGGTGCCGGAGTTATAGCAAATGTTATTTTAATACCGAAATCAGGCATTTCAAAAGGAGAATATAAGGTAACCGTCAATAAGGAAAAGTCGGAGTATGCAAATTATGATGCCGAGTTTGTAAAGCCTACTGTCGAAACAGGAAAAATAATAATTAAATAATTTTTAACCCATAAAAATCCGCAGTTTTAACTGCGGGTTTTTGTTCTATTATTTTTCGCCTTTACATAAGATTTATTAAAAGGAAGGCGATAAAAAATGAACGAATATTATCCGGAAGGTTTTAAAAAAGAAACTTATATTTCTACAAGCGGTATTATGAATTTAACAACCCTGATTAAAGCAAAAGAGGAAGGCTCTATACTTCAGTCAAGAGTAATAATGTGTGATAGCGATAGAAATATGACGGTGGACTTAGGCGGTATTAAAGGTATTATACCGAGAGAAGAAGGGGCTATCGGTATCAAAGAGGGGATAACAAAGGATATTGCTTTGATATCGAGGGTTGGCAGGACTGTCTGCTTTACAGTTACAGATATAGTAAACGACAATAGCGGAAAAATATATGCCCTCTTGTCAAGAAAAAATGCTCAACAACTCTGCATTAATAATAAAATCAGTTTTATGTCGGTAGGTGATATTATTGATGCAAAGATTACGCATCTTGAAAACTTCGGTGCTTTTTGCGATATTGGTTGCGGAAATATTGCTTTGATGCCTATTGATTTAATCTCGGTTTCGAGAATTTCTCACCCGTCTGACAGATTTTTTGTCGGTCAAAATATAAAAGCCATTGTTAAAAGCATAGATGAAATGGGAAGAATAACACTTTCTCATAAAGAACTCTTGGGAACTTGGGAAGAGAATGTAGAAAGGTATTCTATCGGGCAAACGGTTTCGGGTATTGTAAGAAGTGTAGAAGATTACGGTGTTTTTGTCGAACTGACACCTAATCTTGCAGGTCTTGCCGAGAGTAAGGAAAATGTTAGAGTAGGAGACCTTGCAAGTGTTTACATAAAAAATATAATCCCGCAAAAAATGAAAATTAAACTGATTATAATCGATACATTTGAGAGAGCACAAAGACCCGAGTTTGAATATTTTTATCACGGTGAAAACATAAAAGAATTTATGTATTCGCCCGAAGTTTCAGAAAAAGAAATATATACAAGATTTTATTAAAAGAAAAGCCTGACGCTATTGCGTCAGGCTTTTGGCTTTTAAAAATCAGTTTGAAAGGTCTTCTACAATAAGTTCACGGACAGAATCTTCGGAAACTTCCGATTTCTTTTCACCGTCACGGAATGCGAAGAATTTTTCAGCCACTTGCGGAAACAGAGCATAACTTAGTATGTCTTCCTCACTTTTCCCTATGCCTTTTTCTTCCATTTCTTTTCTGTACTTTTCAAGTTCGGGTTCAATAAGGTCGGCAGGACGGCAGGTAATTACTTTGTCGTCTCCGATGGCTTTCTTGCGTACCTCTTCGTTTACATCTGCCGGTAATTTTCCGTATTCGCCACGAAGAAGGGCTTTTGATTCTTTCGGAACCATCTTATATCTCTCACCCGAAATAACATTCATAACGGCTTGTGTGCCGACGATTTGGCTTGTCGGGGTAACGAGCGGAGGATATCCGAAATCTTTACGAACTCTCGGAACCTCGTCCAAAACCTCATAATATTTATCCTCTTTACCGGCTTGCTTTAATTGAGAAATGGTATTTGAAAGCATACCGCCGGGAACTTGATATATAAGTGTTTTGGCATCTACACCTAAAACTTTAGGGTCTAAAATTCCCTGCTCTTTTAATTTGTCGGCAACACCTCTGAAATGTGTTGCAATATCTGTAAGAGCAGATAAATCAATACCCGTATCTCTATCGGTGCCCTTTAAGGTTGCTACAAGAGCCTCGGTTGCAGGGTTGGATGTTCCGTTTGCAAAGGGAGACAGTGCAGTATCGACAATATCAACTCCTGCTTCACAAGCCATTAAATATGTCATATCGCCGGTACCCGTCGTATTATGAGTATGAAGATGAATCGGAATTTTAATGTTTTCCTTGAGTTTTTTAACAAGGGAATATGCATCAAACGGCAAAAGCAAGTTTGCCATATCTTTAATACAAATCGTATCAGCACCCATATTTTCGAGTGTCTTTGCCAAATTCACAAAGTATTCTTCATTATGCACCGGACTCTTGGTGTAACTGATAGCGGCTTCGCAAATACCGCCGTATTCTTTGCAGGACTTAATCGACTGCTCTAAGTTTCTCGGGTCGTTAAGAGCATCAAATATACGAATTACATCAATTCCGTTTTCAATAGACTTTTTAACAAAGGCATCAACAACATCGTCGGCATAATGCTTGTAACCTAAAATGTTCTGACCTCTGAAAAGCATTTGAAGTTTTGTGTTGTGCATATATTTTTTAATTGTGCGAAGTCTTTCCCACGGGTCCTCGTTTAAAAAACGCATACAGGAATCAAAGGTCGCTCCGCCCCAACATTCAACCGACCAATATCCGACCTTATCAAGTCTTTCAAGTGCCGGAATCATATCCTCGGTTCTCATACGGGTTGCGGCTTGAGATTGATGAGCGTCTCGAAGTATTGTATCGGTAATCAGAAGTGGTTTCTTTTCCATAATAATCTCCATTTCTTTTTAAGACACAAAATGCGATGAAAAAATCACGAAATGGTGATTATTATATCGCATCTGTTTCGGTTGCCTTTTTATAAAAGGCGAGAAACAGGCGTCTTTATGATTTTAGCGTGATTTTTCACGCTAAAAATCTCCTATTAACCAAACAATGAAATTAAAACACCGGCGGCGATAGCCGAACCGATAACTCCGGCAACATTCGGTCCCATAGCATGCATAAGTAAAAAGTTGGAGGGATTAGCATCCTGACCTACCTTTTGAGATACTCTTGCTGCCATTGGAACAGCCGAAACACCGGCAGAACCGATAAGAGGATTGATTTTATTCTTGGTAAATAAATTCATAACCTTTGCAAGTAAAACACCACCGGCAGTACCTAGTCCGAAGGCTACAATGCCCATACCCATAATCTTGAGGGTTTGCAGGTTTAAAAATGCTTCGGCAGTGGCAGTAGCACCTACCGATATACCTAAGAATATTGTTACAATATTCATAAGTTCATTCTGTGCGGTTTTGCAAAGTCTTTCGCAAACTCCCGATTCTTTCCAGAGATTGCCGAGCATTAAGCATCCGATAAGCGGTGTAGCCGAAGGAACAAGTAAAGATACAACTATTGTAACGGCAATAGGGAATATAATCTTTTCGGTTTTTGAAACCTGACGAAGAGGTTTCATAACTATACTTCTTTCCTTTTTGGTTGTCAACAACTTCATAATAGGAGGTTGAATAACCGGAACAAGTGCCATATAAGAATATGCGGCAACAGCGATAGGTCCTAAAAGATTAGGGTACAATCTCGATGTAGTATAAATAGCGGTAGGACCGTCAGCAC
>DFHZ01000190.1 GCA_002371985.1 Ruminococcaceae bacterium UBA3710
AGACACAGCACTTTGACTGCTGCATCCGTAGGTTCGAATCCTGCCACCCCAGCCAAAGCAAAAATCCTATCACGAATGTGGTAGGATTTTTGCTTTGCATTATTCATTTTCCATTATTAATACTAAGTATTCATTAAATCCGTCGTGATAGGATTTTCTAAATGAATAAGGATCAAATACAGCATTGTTTATCAAGATGTTGTTCTTCTTTTTTCAAGTGTCTTTATCATTCATTTCAAACACTTTTAAATTATTATTGCCGTCAACAGTTGCAAGAAGTATATCTTGATACCTTTTCCCTTTTGCTTTTAGATTACTTAACAACCACTTTTCGTCAAGCCCGATTTTCTTTAAATTATCGTATAATATTACGCCATCGGTAATAATATTATAGCAAAAGTAATCTTCTTCAGGAACAATAGACATATCTTCCGGTGTTACCGGCCTTTTGTCGGAAAACGGCAGAAAACTGATTTTACCGTTTTGTTCCATTATTGCATAATTTATATCGGAAACATCAAAATACCCGGCAGTTCTTGTCTGGGTTAAAAAATCACTTATATCCAATCGGGCTTTCTTCAAGCCTTCTTTTAGAATTTTTCCGTTTTTCATAAGTGTTATGGTTCTGCCGTAAAATATTCTGCGAAGTCTTATTGATTTTGCCGTTGCAAAAGATATGGCAACCGCAATAATCGAATAGACGCCCATAGCAATTACACCGAAAATCGGTCTTTCCAAATCTGTTGCCATTTCGGCGGCAATAGAACCTATACTTATCCCGATAACATAATCAAACATCGTCAGTTCAGAAATTTGTCTGTTTCCCATTACTTTTGTCAAAATAAAAAGTATTACCACCGAAACAATTGATGTTCCTGCCACTTTAATAAGTTCCATACTCTCAACTCCCTTATAATTGTGTATTCCCTTTATTATTCTTTTTATTATTTTGATACCTTTTTCTTGATTATTAGTCGTTTTAGTGATATACTCATATAAGTTAAAGATAGGGAGTGAACGGCTTGGAAGGCACTAAATTAATTACCAAAAACAGACAGGCATACCATGAATACTTTGTCCTTGAAACCTTTGAAGCAGGTATCTCTCTATTTGGAACAGAGATTAAATCCATCAGAAACGGCGGAGTTAATCTGAAAGATGCTTGGGTTAATATCGAAAACGGCGAAATATTCGTAAAGCAAATGCACATAAGTCCTTATGAATACGGGAATATATTTAACCGTGATTCCAAGCGGGACAGAAAACTTTTAATGCACAAGCGTGAAATAATGCGTTTATTTGGCGAGGTCAAACAGCAAGGCTTAACTTTGATACCTCTATCGCTTTATTTTAAAGGCTCAAAAGTTAAAGTTGAGTTGGGACTTTGCAGAGGCAAACAACTTCACGACAAACGGGCGGTTGCCGCTAAGAAAGATGCCGCAAGAGCCATTGACCGTGCTTTAAAAGAGCAAAACCGTTAAATATGGGGGCGTAAAGGTTTCGACAGGGATTTTGAACTTATAGAAGCGAGCAGAGGTGCAGGACCGCTTAAAACCTGCATTTTAAAATTAACTGACAAAAATACAGTTGCTTTAGCTGCCTGATATAGGCGGCCGTCCGATAAAAGACTACCGCGACTTTTAAAGGGCGTCATTTAGCGGTGAACGTGAATAAAAGGTTGTCTCCCCTTTTATCATGAATTGTGAGTCTACCAAGCGACTAAGCCTGACTGTCGGCGTAGTTGTAAGGAAATGCAAACGATAGTCTGCGCTCGGAGATGCTGTAAGGAATAAATTTTTGGACGGGAGTTCGACTCTCCCCGCCTCCACCATTTTAAAAAACCGCTTGAATAAACGGTTTTTCAATTTATCCCTCTATTTATGCAACTTTCAACTTATTCAAAATAATAATAAAATTATTATTAACAACAAATTACAATAAAAAGCAACCATAAACAACCACGAAAACAACCACGAAATCAAGAAACAAAGGGGCTGTAAAAAAAACAGCCCAGAAAAAAGACTGCGAGCATATCCGAACGAAAAAGGTAGGCTTGCAGTCTTTTGGCATATATATGCTTAAATTTTGGTATTTTATCTGGCAGATAATATCTGCCACTACGAAATATCAATGTTGTCTTATCGTGTGGCGTCTGTTTTTTTACAGCCCCATTTATTTATTTGTTATATTTATATTTTTCTATAATCGGCTTTATTTTTTTTGAAATCAAAACCGCTAAAAGCATTTTTATTACATCCGGAATAATGAACGGAAGGACACACCAAGAAAGAGCCGTTGACAATGTTATAGCACCGGTATTCTTTGTATAAACGAAGATAAACCAAAATGTACCGAATGAATAACAAATTAAAAGTCCGACTAAAAGTGCAATTATCTCGGCGATAATTTTATTCGGAAAGAGTTTTTGAGCAACTGCGTAAGCAATTCCGATAAAAATAAAACCTACAATATATCCGCCGGTGGCACCAAGCAGTGCCCCTATTCCCGACTGGAAATTTGAAAAGACCGGCAACCCTATTGCCCCAATCAGTATATAGACCACAATAGAAGACAACCCAACTTTATAGCCAAAAGCGACTAATACGCAAAATACGGCAAAAGTTTGCAAAGTAAAAGGGACAGTCATAGGTATCGAAACCCACGAACACACCGAAATCAATGCCGCTCCAAGAGCCGCCAAAACCATATTTACTATACTTGCTTTTTTCAAAATAAACACCTTAATTCTAAAAAATCATTACAAGTATTATTATAACATAGTCATTATTATCATTCAAATGACAAAAAGCAAGAAAGATTTTGGTACATAATACCTTTCTTTATATTAAGTTGACAAAAAAACTTAAAAAATGTATAATTCTAATATAACATTTAAAATCAAGGTGAAAAAAATGAGGAAAATTATATCGGTAGTTTTACTGATGTCTATTATACTTGTTTCGTTGTTTTCTATGCCGACACTTGCAGATGTTTCTGGAAGCGGAATAACGATTAAAGATACAAAAATATATACAAATGCAGGTACTAATAACACCCATGCTCTTCCAGGTGAAACTTCCTCACCTATTAAGGATCCTACTACTGATACAAATATAATAATTCCAAAAGGATCAACTTTTTCGGTTCTCGGTTCTAAAATTGACGGCGACGGTGATTTGTGGTACAAAGTCAACTGCAATAATATTGTCGGTTACCTTTACAAAGGCTGGGTTAGGATAACAATCTATTATGACGAAGATTTTGAAAAGAATTTATCAAATTTTCCAAGCGAATATCACGATTCTTTAAGGACTTTGCATAATGAATATCCTAATTGGAGATTTTTCGCCGAGCCCACAGGTTGCACATATTCACAAGCATTAGATAATGAATACTGTCCTGGCGAGGGAAAACGCCCGAGAAAATATGTCGAACTTACATATAAGGATAAGGACGAAGACTGGAGAGACCCGAGAGCAAGGCTTCCGAATGGCTTATACGAAAACGCCGAGGGTGATTCCCGTTGGACATACGCAAGCAGTATGGCTATTTCGTACTTTATGAACCCCTTAAATTTTTTAAATTCAAATGATATATTTATGTTCTTGCAATTATCGTACAACCAAGAAACTCATACAAGAGATATGTTAAAAACCGTTGTTTTTAATACATTTTTAAACGAAGATAGATATATTGATGCAATTATGGAGGCTGCTGCTACAACAAAGTTAAGTCCACTTGCTATCGCATCTATTATTCTTGTAGAACAAGGCAAAAGTGGCAGTTCTCTGATTTCCGGTAATTATCCCGGATACGAAGGATACTACAATTTCTTTAACATCGGTGCAAGTGGTTTAACAGACCATGACATTTTTAGTTCCGGACTTGAATACGCAAAAAGTAAAGGATGGAACTCCATTTCTGCTTCTATAATAGGCGGAGCCAAGGAAAGTACAAATGCTTATATTTCTGCCGGTCAAGATACATATTATTATATGGATTACAATGTTGTTATAGGCAATTATAATCACCAATACGCCGCTGCAATTTACGACGCTTATAATAAAGGTCGAAGACTTGCAAGTTCTTGCAAGATAAACAAAAATGCCGTGCTTGACTTTATTATTCCGGTATTTTCCTCTACACTCCCCACACCGGAACCTAAAGTAGATCCTACACCTACTCCGTCGCCTCAACCGCAACCTACACCTACTCC
>DFHZ01000168.1 GCA_002371985.1 Ruminococcaceae bacterium UBA3710
CTCGGTGTATGGGGCGTAAATTCAGGGCAAAAAGAGAAAAATTGAATTTTTGAGTTTTAATACATATCAAAAAAGCCGATGCTTTCGCATCGGTTTTTTTATTTTGTTCTCAGCACCTTTTTTTGCCTTATATCTGTTCCGATAAACTTTTTCGGTGTATACTCGCCGACAATTCTCGAAGAAACACGAGGCGTATACTTTTGCTCTATTTCTTTAATAGAAAGATTTGTATTTATAATAGTCGGTTTTCTTGAAAGAATACGGGTGTTTATAATACTATAAAGCACCGATTGAGAATAACTTGATAAAAACTCGCTCCCAAGGTCGTCAATAATAAGCAGGTCGCAATTTAAAGCATCATTATATGTATCGTCAATATGGTTTTTGAAATGTTCTGTTTCTATCTTGGAAAAAAGATTAAATGCCGAGTCGTATACAACATAAAACCCTTTTTCAATCAATTCATTCATTATTGCAAGTGATAAATGAGTTTTTCCAAGCCCAGTATTTCCGAAAAAAATCATATTTTCGCTTAAATTCGGATTGAAATTCAAAGTATATTCTTTTAATGCCTTTAAAATAAGGGTCATCTTTTTCTTTGGATTTGTACCGTCAGGCAAAGAGTCGTCATAAAAGTCCAAATCAAATGTATCAAAACGGCAACCCGAAATCGGAGCCGATTTTGAAACAGATTTTATACGGATTTCACTTGCCATCTTTTTAATACAAGAACAGATTTTACCGCCCGAAAACCCCGTATCATTACAAAGACTGCATTCATATTTAAAAGGCTCTATCCCTGCCCTTTTTTCAATTTCTTTCTTGATTGCAGAATATTTGATTGCTTCAACCTTTAACTTTTCGGTATTTTTAACATCGCCCGAAATCGTAGAAATTGCAAGTGCGGAACCTATTTGAGCAAGAACCGTTACCGCTTCGCTATACTCCGAATTTTGCCTTGCAAGTTCATTCAGTTTTTCGCCATATTCGGCTCTTCTTTGCTTTAAAGTATCTTTTTTTTGCTCTATGCATTTCAAATATACATTTTCGTTATCCATATATATTCATCCTAATCATCAGAATTAAGCATTTTTTCATACAAATCAAGGTCATATCCTGCATAGTCATATTTTTTGCCATTTGAGGTTTTCGGTGCATCATTTAAAAATGTTTTTTTGATTTCTTCAGGTGAGGTTTTGCCCTCTTTATACCAATTCTCTATGGTCTTTGCACAATACTTAAAAACAAATTTAGACTTTGCATTTACGCAAACATCATAGGCAAGTTTTAATACTTCGTCATCGAGCATCCATTCATTAAACCAAATATTTGAATATTTAAGTTCGTCGGCACTCGGCTTCCTATGCTCTATGCCGAATGCTTTTTCGGTTCGTTTCCAAGCAAGGTCGAGTTTGATGTTTTTAGCGACTACACTTTCAGCATCAATAACCGTTTCGACCCCGCTATTAACCCAATCAACTGCCGTTTTTTCTATAAATCTGATATTGAGTTTTCCCTCATTTAAGGCATATTGCATAAGGAAAAGTATTACCGAAACATCAAGCCCCAAATCGTCATATATGTAAAGAAGTGTGCTTGATTCATTCGTCTTTAAGTTTCGACCGAATTTTTCCTGTGCATGTCTTAAAATGAAAGCGACATTTTCGTCTTCAAGCCCTCTTTTAGCCACATCGAGCCTATTAGGTTTAACATTTTTAACAACAGATTTAGGCTTTTGAAGCAAGTCATCAGGTGAATTTTTGCTCTCGCTATCAGAAAGCAAAATGCCGTTTCCTACCCAAAATAGAAGTGCATCATTAACATCCCCTGCCGATATGCCAAGTGCCGAAGCACACTTTGCTATATCAAAACCGTCGCCTAAATGCCTGAAATAATAAATTATAACCTTGATTTCAATCTGAGATGCAAGATTTAAGTAATCGTCAACTATTTTTGACGGCAAAGAAAAGGCACTTGTGAAAGTGTTTGGATTTAAGTAGTATTTCATTTTGTGCCTCCCCTTTATCAATCATTTTGTTTTCGTATCTTCAATTAGTTTCGCAACGACAAGGTACCTTTCGTTATCTGCCGAAGTGCAGGTACTTAAGGTGATAAGTCGGTCATCATCTTTTACAGAAAAATTATCGACTACATTTTTTACAAGTGTATTAGGTTTTTCGCAAATATCAATAAACTTCTGTCTTCCCTCTTTAGAGATAAAACTATAAGAATTAAGCAGATGTCGGTCATCGTGAACAAAAGCCGAAACAATTTCGTATTTTAAAATATGTCCCGGAGTATAAATATAAACATATCGGTTTTCATTAAAGAAATTTTTATTTCTGAACTTCTTTAATGTTCCGAACATACTTCCGTTCGCCATATTATGACCGTAAATTATAGTATTAAAATCAGAAAAATCGTTTGAATTCAAGCGTTGAACATAGATACTTCCGGCTTTCTTGGAAGAAAGATTTATATCGTGGTTTATATAGTAATCTTCCTGTTTATCAATTCCGCTCATAAGTATCGGATAATCGACAACTGTTCCGTCTACCTTTATCCAACCGATTACATCGGCATTATCGCCTTGAAGAGCCGCAAAATCTATAGGATTATCGGGTA
>DFHZ01000047.1 GCA_002371985.1 Ruminococcaceae bacterium UBA3710
CGACAGCTCCGCTTATCTTTATCGGACTTGGCGGAACTATAACCGATCAATTTCCGGCAGGTAGTTCTGCAAACCTCAATACGCCAGGGTCTGTCAAAGCGCTTACCGATTTAAAGAAAATGTGCGACGACGGAATTCTTGTTAACAACTATTATAATGATATTGGTTCTTTTGAATCTGGTAAAGTGGCTATGTCGTTTCAAACCCGTTCAAGCTGTTCCACTTATGCAAAATCTCTTGGTGCGGAAAATTTAGGCGTTACGACTTTCCCTGTACTTCCCGAGCAGCCTATTGTGGGGAGTGGCACTAGCGGATATGCCGTTATGAAATCCTCAAACTGTAAAGAAGAAGCGGCGAAATTCTTGTTCTTTGTTATTTCAAAAGAAGGACAGAAAATATTTATGAAGAGTGGCGACTGTGTTCCTGTTTTGAAAAGCTTGGCAAATGACTCTGCATGGCAGAATTCTATAGAAGGCATTGATTGGAAACCTTTTGTAGACTCTCCGGAATTTGATGTTTTGCAACCTTCAATCACCGTCACCAATGATGCTGCGAGTTTGAAATATGACTCTGCATGGAAAAACGCTTTTTCAGCTGTCCTTACAAATATTATGTCCCCGAAAGAGGCAGCAGAATTCGGACAGACCGAATTTGAAAGAGCATTCAGTTCATACTGATAAAAGCCTCGATTTTAATAGCTTAATGATTATTTGTATTTAACGGCACACAAATTTTTTGTGAAAGGAAAAAAGGTTCATGACTCGCTCATTAAAACTAAACCGAAAAACTAAAAATTATATTGCGGGCTATTTGTTTATTTCACCGGTTGTGATCGGTGTTTTGGTGTTCACTCTTACTCCGGTGCTTTTATCTTTATATTTCGGTTTTACAAAATACGACAACATCAATCCTCCCGAGTGGATCGGGTTTCAGAATTATACCAAAATGTTCCACGATGAGGTTTTTTTACACTCCTTAAAGATCACATGCAAATATGCGGTGATTTCTGTGGGACTGAATATGTTGCTGTCTTTTGCATTTGCGTTATTGATGAATTCCGATGTAAAAGGCATATCTGTTTTTAGGATTTTGCTCTATTTGCCTTGTATTGTTCCGGGACTTGCCTCGGCTATGATTTGGAAAGACCTGTTTAATCCTACAGCGGCAGGAAGGATAAATCAGATCATTACATCATTAGGATTTAAACCGTATCCGTTCTTATTCAGTCCGGATACCGCATGGAATTCTATGATAATTATGTCGCTTTGGGGACTTGCCGGCGGAATGCTTATGTGGCTTGCAGGATTCAAGAGTGTTCCGACCGCACTTTATGAAGTGGCGGCGATTGAGGGAGCAAAATGGTATCACAGACTCTGGCATATCACTATCCCTATGATTTCTCCTATTATTTTCTATAAATTGGTCAATAGTGTTATTGGCGCTTTGCAGGCTTTTGGCGCTTCTTATCTGATGACCGGAGGCGGTCCGCTCCACGCTACGAATTTCATGGTTTTAAATATTTATAATACAGGTCTGACCGAAATGAATATGGGATATGCCTGCGCTCAGTCATGGATATTGTTCGTTATGATTTTTGCACTGACCGCTATCGTTTTTAAGACCGGCGGTTGGGTTTACTACGGGGAGGAACAGTAATGAAAAAGTCAAAAGCATACAAAGCCTTAGTCTATACTGTCTTAAGCATTCTGACTGTTATATTTATTTATCCGTTCTTCAATATGATAATGCTCTCTTTGATGAGTTATCAGGAAATAAAGCAGTTTCCTCCTTTATGGTTTCCAAGTCAGTTTCATTTTGAAAACTATAAAAACATTTTAGGTGCTTTCGGCTATACCGAAGGCGGCGACCCGTTTGTTTGGACATTCCTTAAAAACACAGTATTTGTAATGGTTTTCAAAACACTTGGATTAATTCTCAGTTGTACGCTTTGTGCATACGGTTTTGCAAAGATTAATTTTCCGGGCAAGAATGCTATCTTTTTCTGCATATTGGCGACCATTATGATCCCAAACTCGGTTACAATGATACCGTTGTTCACACTGTATAAGAATTTTGGTTGGTTAGATACGCTGAATCCGCTTTGGATTCCGGTTTGGTTTGGTGGAGGTGCAATGAATATTTTTATGTTGCGACAATTTATGAAAACCATTCCAAACACGCTTCTTGAAAGCGCATATCTCGATGGCGCCGGTCATCTGCGATGTTATTGGGACATCATTATGCCCAATATAAAACCGATGATCTTTATGTTGTTCTTAACATCTATAACAGCGGCTTGGGGCGATTTTTTCCAGCCGATGATCTACATTAACAGCAAGGTTAAGTGGACGGTCGCACTTGCGGTACGCAATATGGTTTCTTCTACCGATGCCTCAGGTGGCGTCGGGGCGGGCGCATTAAATGTACAGATGGCGACCTGTGTAATTATGTCGCTTGTTCCTTTGATAACCTTTGCGGCAGGACAGAAAAACTTTGTCGAAAACGTAACCATAACGGGTATAAAGGGATAAGAAACGATAACTTTGAAAAAGGAACTGTTTATATGGAAAAGTTGAGCTTTACCGTTTCGACCGATCAAGAGAAAAAAATCGAAGCGCTGATCGCAAAAATGACGGTCGATGAAAAGATCGGACAATTAAATCAAGTCGGACCGTCGCCGGTAGGCGGATTTGAGATCTCGCTCAAAGAGAAGAAACTAATGCTCAAAGAGGGGAAAATAACAAAAGAAGAATTTGAACGGGATTTAGAGGGCGTTCAGTGGGATACGAGAGAATCGGATGTCAGAAGCGGGAAAATCGGCTCTTTTCTCGGTATGCGCGGCGTTGAAAAATGCAATCATATGCAGCATATTGCCGTAGAAGAATCACGGCTTGGCATTCCGTTGTTCTTCGGGCTGGATGTTGTTCACGGGTTACGTACGATTTTTCCTATTCCGTTAGCGGAATCGTGTTCTTTTGACGAAAACCTGTTTGAACAAACGGCAAGGATTGCGGCAAAAGAAGCGGCAGCGACCGGAATTAAACTGACTTTTGCGCCGATGATTGATGTATGTCGCGATGCCCGTTGGGGTAGGATTGCCGAGGGTGCAGGTGAAGATACATATCTGACTTCACGCTTTGCGGCGGCGAAGGTGCGTGGATTTCAGGGCGACGATATTGCAAAGGACGACAGAATTGCCGCCTGTGCAAAGCATTTTGTCGCCTACGGTGCGGCTATCGGCGGCAGAGATTACAACAGTGCCGATATGAGCCTTCAAACCTTATGGGAGACCTATCTTCCGCCGTTTAAGGAGGCAGTCGATTCGGGCGTTGCAACCTTTATGACTTCATTTAATGATTTGAACGGAGAACCTTGTACTACCAGCAAATATCTTTTAAAGGATATTCTGCGCAATAAGTGGAGGTTTAACGGAGCGGTAATTAGTGATTCAGGAGCAATCGGCGAATTGATTGAGCATGGAACCGTATCGGATAAAGCGGAAGCGGCAGAGCAAGCCTTAAATGCTGGAATTGATATTGATATGAGTAGTATGTGCTACACGGAGAATTTAAAAAACTCTGTTTTGAGAAGCAATATTTCTGAAGAAGAATTGAATGAAGCAGTGCGCCGTGTCTTGCGATTGAAATTTGCTCTTGGTCTTTTTGATCACCCTTATACCGATGAATTATCAGGCGAAAAAATGTACTTATGTAAAGCACATACGCAACTTGCAAGAGAAGCGGGCAGAAAATCCATTGTTCTTTTGAAAAATGACGGCATTCTACCGCTCAAAAGCAATCTGAAAATTGCGGTTGTAGGTGAATTGGCGGCTACCCGCAAAGAGATGCTCGGCACATGGGCGGCTATGGGCAGGGGCGACGAAGCGGTATGTTTGTTGGACGGTTTTGCTGAACGTAACATTTCTGTTTCCTATGAGGAGTGCTGTAAAGTTAACGGCACTTTTGACCGTACTGCATTGGAAAGAGCCGTAAAGGATGCCGATATAGTAATTGCAGCAGTGGGCGAATATGCCGATATGAGCGGTGAAGCTTCGTCCTTATGCAATATAGGACTGCACGGCGAGCAGGAAAAAATGCTGTCAGCTCTTAAGGAATTAGGTAAACCTTTTGTAACCGTTATGTTTAACGGAAGACCTCTTGCGGTGCCGAAAGCAGTTAAAATATCAAATGCCTTGATCGAAGCGTGGCATTTAGGTTCGCAAGCCGGCAACAGTATTTGTGATGTGCTATTCGGTGATTATAATCCGAGCGGTCGTTTGACAGCAACTTTTCCGAATCATTCAGGAGAATGCCCTATTTATTACAATCACGTTTCGACTGGTCGTCCGACTTCGGAGATCCGTCATTCCTGCAAGTATATGGATGCTCCTTTAACACCGCTTTTTCCTTTTGGCTATGGATTAAGTTACACGGAGTATACCTATAAGGATTTTATCATCAATGAAGAGAAAAATGGTTTGTGCGCAGAAGTGACAGTTAAGAATATTGGTGAAATCGCCGGCGAGGAAACGGTTCAGTTATATGCTCACATGCAAAAAGCAAAACGGGTAAGACCTGTTCGTGAATTGAAAGCATTTAAAAAAGTTTATTTAAACCCTGGCGAGGAAAAGAGAGTAAAACTTTTTATTGATCGTTGTGCTTTTCAATATTATGATATGCAAATGAATTTGGTAGAAGGAAGCGGCGCCGTAGATTTTTTTATAGGTCATGATTCAACTGCTTCATTAAAAACCGTTATGATACTTGGTGGAGGAAGCAATGAATGAATTAGAAAGTAAAAAGGCATTACCTTATATTGCACATATTATACGCTCAGTGATTTATGGAAGTACTTTTTTATTTACCGTTCGTCTTTTATCCACCACATCGATCTTGGATGTTTTGGCATTGCGATTTTTGCTTTCTACCATTGCTTTTTTGATTTTAATTGCTTTTAAAGTGATTCATGTTTCGTTTCAAAAAAAACACTTAAAAAATTTGATTTTAACTGCATTTTTTGAACCGATTTTATATTTTCTTTTTGAAACATTTGGCTTAAAAGGCGCAACAACAATGATGGCCGGCATTCTTGCAACTATTACACCGTTTTTATCAATTCTATTTGACGGAATGTTTTTTCAAAAAAAAATCAATTCAACCCAAAAATTATTCATGCTTTTGCGGGTCGGCGGCGCAGTTATTATTTTTATTTGTTCATCAAAAGGAGACGGCAAAAATACATGGTGGGGCATAATTTTTTTAATTTTAAGTCATATTGCAGGTAGTTTTTTCACTGTCTTTTCTAAATTCTCTTCAAAAGAATATCATTCTATGGAAATAACCTTTTTTACTACCGCTTTCGGTGCAGTAGTATTTAATGCAGTAAATGTTATTCGACATTTCTATCTTGGAACAATCACTACATATTTTAAACCGCTCTTTAATTTTGAAAATTTTATTGGGTTTATTGCACTTAGTGTTTTCTCTTCCGTTATTGCTACAGCCTTTAACAATTACGCGTTGTCCCGCTTACAACTGTCATATTTAAGTGCTATGAGTGGATTATCAACTATAGTTACTGTTGTTTTAGGCGTGGCATGCAATAATGAAACGCTTTATTGGTATCATATAGTGGGAATGCTCCTGATATTATTGGGCGCAGTTGGAGTGAATTTTCTTGCAACGGGGAAAAGAATGATGGGTGTAAAAAGATGACAGCAAAAATTTCGGAATTAAAAAGTTTTCTATTAAAAGAGCTGAAAGAATATAAACCGCTACCGTTTTGGTCATGGAACGATAAATTGGAAAAGGAAAAGCTTCTTTCTCAAATTCGTTTTATGAATCAAAACAATATCGGCGGTTTTTTTATGCATGCAAGAACCGGGCTTATAACAGAATATTTGTCCGATGAATGGATGTCCTGCATACGCGCGTGTGCCGAATATGCAGATGAACTCGGTATGAAAGCATGGGCATACGATGAAAACGGTTGGCCGAGCGGTTTTGCGGGCGGAAAACTGTTGGAAAACGAAGCAAATAGAGATAAATATTTGCTTTACTCCGTGGGTGAATATGACGAAAACGCATCGGTTTATTATTTTGCTGATGAAGAAAAACTGACACGGACAAATTCTGTCTTGATGGGCAGACAATACTTAAATATTTATATTAAAACTTCTACTTCTAACGCGGATATTCTCAATAAAAAGGTAGTGGAACAGTTTATCCGCTTGACACATCAAGAATATAAGAATGAATTTGGCGATCAGTTTCCCAAAAAAATCCGGGGATTTTTCACCGATGAGCCGCAATATCAGCGAAGTCATACGCCCTATACTGATATGCTACCCTGTTACTTTAAGAAAAGATATAACATTGATATCTTTGATAAACTGGGATTGCTTTTTTTAGAAAAAGAGGGGTATCGGGAATTTCGATATCAATATTGGTCTGCTCTTCAGGAACTGATGCTGTGTTCTTATGCAAAAACAGTATACGATTGGTGTGAGCAAAACGGTGTCGGGTTCACGGGGCATTATATTGAGGAATCGAGCCTTGGCGGACAGTTAATGTGTTGTGGGGGCGTTATGCCTTTTTATGAATATATGACAATGCCCGGAATTGATTGGCTGACGGAAATCGCGGATAATGAAATACCGGTTCGTCAATTAGCCAGTGTTGCAGCGCAAATGGGAAAAAAACGGTGTTTGACAGAATCTTTTGCGGCATGCGGATGGGAAATTACACCGAAAGAACTTAAGAGGATTGCGGATTTTCAGTTTTTAAACGGTGTTAATATGCTCTGTCACCATTTGGTTCCGTATTCAGAACGCGGAACACGAAAGAACGATCATCCTGCACACTATTCTCGGATCAATCCGTGGGTTTCGGATGAGTTTTCCAATTTTAATTTATACTTTGCTCGGCTTGGAAAGTTGATGAGCGAAAGCATAGAAACTGTCAATGTCGCCGTTCTTCACCCTATTCGCAGTGCCTATTTCGATTATAAGCGTGAAGAAGAAAAAAACGGTTACGCTATTAAAGAACTGGATGATTGCTTCAAAAAGGATTGCCGTACGCTTTCCGCATCCGGAGTGAGTTATCATTTTTTAGATGAGATGATATTGCGGAAGTACGGTTCGGTGAATGGCAAAAAAATCAAGTGTGGTCAGTGCGAATATGATTTTTTAGTCTTACCAAATATCTTAACTATGGATAAAAGTACCGAAAAACTGTTACATGAATTTGCAAAAAACAACGGCAAAATTCTGATCATGGGTAATCGTCCTTCCTTTTTAGAGGGCGAACCTTTTGATTATTCCTATTTAGAATCAACCTGCACATTAACGGATATAGTAAATTCACAACCTTTTTGCGTGCAAAAGCCGGATGAAGATTTGTATTATACCTATCATGAAAGGAACGGATTGCCCTTCCTGATGGTACAAAACGCTTCCACAACCCGTGTGGCAAGACAAAAAATTTCATGCGGTCAGCATATCCGATCTTTCAAGAAGTTGGACTTGTTAAGTATGGAAGAAAGCTATATTTCACTGGAACTGACATTACAGCCGGGTGAATCCGTATTGTGTTTTCCCGATACCAAAGAGCCCTCTGTCACTCCGACATTATCAGAAAAAATCTTTGTGTTGAACCGTGCGAAAGTGTCCTTTGAAGAGAACACCTATATAATCGATCGGGTGCAATTTTCATTTGACGGTGTGCATTTTTCAAAGACATATCCCGTTCCCGGTTTGTTTGACAAATTATTGACCGATAGGTATGAAGGCGATCTCTACTTAAAATATACTTTTGATTTACAAAAAGTGCC
>DFHZ01000105.1 GCA_002371985.1 Ruminococcaceae bacterium UBA3710
GACCATATTTATAAAATGGATTATTCCAAAATGATTAACACGCATAAATCAACAGGAGCCGCCTGTACTATTTCGGTAATTCAGGTGCCGTTTGACGAGGCTTCAAGATTTGGTATTATGAATGTCAATCCGGACGATAGTATTTACGAATTTGAGGAAAAACCCGAAAACCCAAAGAGTAATCTGGCTTCTATGGGAATTTATGTTTTCGATTATGCGAAACTTAAAAAGTATTTAATTGAAGACGAAAATAAACCTGATTCTTCAAATGATTTCGGTAAAGATATTATTCCGGCTATGCTTAAAAACGGCGAAAAACTTATGGTTTATCGCTTTAATGATTATTGGAAAGATGTAGGAACGGTGGATTCTTTGTGGGAGGCAAATCTCGATTTGCTTAATCCTAAAATACATCTTAATCTGTCAGACCCGAATTGGAGAATATATTCAAGGACAAGTGCTCTTCCGCCACACCATATTGCATCAAATGCAAATGTTGAAAACTCTCTCATAACAGAGGGTTGTTTCGTTGCAGGAAAGATAGATTATTCTATTCTTTATGAGAATGTCAGAATAGAAGAGGGTGCAACGGTTGAGTATTCTCTCGTAATGCCGGGTGCGGTTATTAAAAAAGGAGCAACTGTAAGGTACTCCATTATTGCCGAGGATGTTACGGTCGAAGAGAATGCAACCGTCGGCGAGGAACCCGACTATAACAATGCCGAGCAATGGGGTATAAGTGTTATAGGTGCCGGACTTGTTGTTGGAAAAGACGCAAAGATAGGTGCAAAACAAATGATAACAAAAAATGTTTCGGAGGGTGAAAAGATATGAGAGCGAATGCAATTTCAGCCATTATTTTTTCTAACTCAAATGATGAGGCTTTAAAAGAATTGACCGAAAACAGGTCTATGTCATCTGTGCCTTTCGGTTGCAGATACAGACTTATTGACTTTACTCTTTCAAATTTGGTTAATGCCGGTATATCTAATGTCGGAGTAATAACCAATGAAAACTACCGCTCTCTTATGGACCATATCGGAAGCGGAATATATTGGGACCTTGACAGAAAAAACGGCGGTCTTAATATTATACCCCCGTTTATGATGGGAGAGAATAAGTATAGCGGACTTACCGAAACCTGTTTCAGGGCATATCAATTTGCTTCGAGCCTTAATTCGGAACATATAATTGTCAGCGAATCGGGTATAATCGCTAATATTGATATAACAGCCCTTATAAATAAGCATATTGAAAAAAATGCAGATATAACATTTGTATACCGAAAAGCAGAGTGTCCCGATAAGTTTAAGAATACCTTGAAATTTGATATTATTGACGAGCAAATCAGGAGTACAAGCAAGGCACACCGTTTAACCGAAAGCGGAAACTATTCTATGGGACTTGCCGTATTTAAAAAGTCTGCCTTTATCGACCTTATAAATCTTTCTAAAAATGATAAAGACGAAGATGTTTTTGCAAAACTGATTTCTGAAAATATAAGTAATTATAAGATGTTCGGTTTTGAGCATAGAGGTTTTGTGGCTCCTATGGACTCTAAAAAGAGTTTTTATGAAAACCATATGCGTTTGTTTGACGAAAATGTCCGTAACGATTTGTTTAATAAAGAAAGACCTATACTTACAAAGACGAGGGACGATATGCCAACGAGATACGGTATTCATTCCGATGTTAAAGACAGTCTTGTTGCTGACGGTTGTATAATTGAAGGCACTGTTAAAAACTGTATCTTGTTCAGAGGCGTAAGGGTAAGTAAAGGTGCGGTAGTTGAAAACTCTATTCTTATGCAGGGTGTAGGCATTTGCGAAAATGCTAAAGCAAAGTATTTAATAGCCGATAAAAACTCGGTTATTACCGGTAAATCTCCGGCAAACGGAACTGTGCATAAGGCATTTGTTGTCAAGAAGAATCAGGTTTTTTAAAAGGAGACTCTATAAATGAAAGTATTGTTTGCTGCAAGCGAGGCAGAGCCTTTTGCAAAATCGGGTGGACTTGCCGATGTTTCGGGGGCATTGCCTAAAGCATTGAGAAAAAGACTCGTAGGGGCGAGGGTAATTCTCCCTCTTTACAGTTCTATTGCTCCCGAAATGCGAGAAAAAATGACATTTATTTGCAATATTACGGTTCCCGTGTCTTGGCGAAAACAGTATTGCGGTGTTTTTGAAGCACATATAGACGGTGTTATTTATTACTTTATTGACAATGAGTATTATTTCAAGAGAGACGGTCTTTACGGATACTATGATGATGCAGAAAGATTTGCATTTTTTTCCCGTGCCGTTCTCGAAATAATACCGCATATAGGTTTTAAGCCGGATATTATACATTGTAACGATTGGCAAACGGCACTAATACCCGTTTATCTTACGGAAATGTATTCAAAAGACCCGTTCTATTCTTCTATCAAAACTGTTTTCACAATTCATAATATTCAGTATCAGGGAAAGTACGGAATGGAACTTTACGGCGATGTTTTAGGTCTGCCGGACGGCAGAGAAAGCATTGTTGAATATGACGGTTGCGTAAACTTTATGAAGGGTGCAATTCAGTGTGCCGATAAAGTAACTACGGTTTCTCCGACATATTCAAGAGAAATACTCGAACCGTACTATTCTCATGGTCTTGATAGTATACTTAAAGAATTCGGTTATAAACTGACAGGCATTGTAAACGGTATTGATACAGATGTTTATAATCCCGAAACCGATAAATTTATTTATCAGAATTATAGTATTCAAACACTTGGTGATAAGAAAAAGAATAAAACAAAACTTCAAGAAGAAATGGGACTGCCAAGAGTTAATGCACCGATATTCGGAATGGTAACAAGACTTGTAAGTCATAAGGGTATAGACCTTGTAAAATGCGTGTTCGAAGAACTGTTAAGGGCTGATTTGCAGTTTGTGATTTTAGGTTCCGGAGAATGGGAATTTGAAACATTCTTTTATGAAATGAGCAAAAAATACCCGGAAAAAGTAGCGGTTAAACTCGGCTTTGATAATGCACTTGCACATAAAATATATGCCGGTTCCGATTTCTTTTTAATGCCGAGCAAAAGTGAGCCTTGCGGTCTTGCCCAACTCGTTGCTCTAAGGTACGGTACTATACCGATAGTAAGAGAAACCGGCGGTCTTAATGATACCGTTAAAGACAGCGGAGACGGACAGGGCAACGGTTTCACATTTTCAAATTATAATGCCCACGATATGGAAAACACCGTTTGGAGGGCTCTTGCCGGATATTCAAAGACAGAAGGCTTTGATATTTTAAGAAGAAGAGCAATGAGTTGCGATAACGGCTGGAATGCATCTGCAAACCTTTATATAAGGCTTTATAAAGAGATAATTCAGTAAGTTAAAAAGTATTTGACAAAACTATTGTTATATGTTAAACTAAATGTGTGATGTTATATATTTTGGGCAGTTATTATCTTTTTAAGGAGTGTAATCTTATGAAAAAGTCATTATTGAGAATTGCTGCTGCATTATTGACTTTGGTTTTAGTTTTTAGTTGTTGCATATCTTTTAATGCTTCTGCAACAGGCGAGCCCACTATTTCGGTTATAGGAAATAATCAAAATCCTGCCGAAGCAGGAACTGAAACAACCATCAATTTGTCTGGAATAAATCTTTCTTCTGTTAAAGGTATGGATCTTACTTTGGATGCCCCTTCAGGTGTTTCGTTTAAATCTATATCCGGTAACTTTACAAATAACGGTTCTACACAGATTACTTTAACGCAAAATACAAACTATACATTGACATCAAGCAAAATCAGAATAGTTGCTACATTTGTTAAAAAACCTGTTGACTCGTTCTCTGCAACTGTTGTTCTTAATGCACCGTCAACTATCGGCAAAGTTGATGTGCCGATTACATTTACGCTCGTTAATGAAAGCGTTGCCAAAATGACAACAGGGTTTATCAACAATTCCGGCGAATTGATAGTTAGTAAGACAAGTTCAACTACAAACACCGGTTCTGCTCTTGCGGAACTGTTAGCCCCTGCTGCATTGTTGAGTAACAATGTATTTGTTCCATACGGCGGAATTTATGTTGAAAATAACGGTAGTTATTCGTATCCTAAAAAGAATGCTGACGGTTCATTTGATCTTGATAACAGTGTAACATACAAATATAAAACGTTTAAGTTACCCTCTAATACCGGTTCTATTACAACATTTTCTTCAAGCAAAAAAGAGCAAGATGCAGAATATGATAATAAAAACGGTGTCCAGTTTGTAAGTTATGCTCTCGACCGTTCCAAGACCCACGGAACTATTCTTTTCAAAGGCAATTTTGACGCTTTGTTTGAAGCGAAGAAAGGTACTTATCCAACTAAAGAAGCACTTGTCCAAAACTATGCCAATGCATTGAAGTCAAAAGATTCGGGCAAGTGGTTCAAGATTTCTTATGCAGACACTTATGTACTTGCTTGTCGTGTTGACCAAGTTAAGGCTATGTGGTATGATTCAGATAATGAAAGCGGACATATTCAGTATGCTTTGCGTGTTTTAAATGTAAATTCTTCTGAAAAGTTTACTGCTGTTGGATACACTTTAGATGGTAATAATTGCTATGTTTCTGATGAGTATCAATCTTTTGAGGTGAAATAGTAATGAAGAAAAAATATAAGGTGCCTGAGGCTCTTATTGAGCTTTTGGAAAAAGAGGACGCATTGACGGTTTCTTCTCCGGGTGAAGATACGATAGATAACCCGGGTAATGACGATGATCCTAACTTATTCGAAGAGTTGTAATGAAAAAGATTATTGTTTTATCAATGATATTTATCTTGGTTTTAACTTTTTGTTCTTGTGGCAAAAAAGCAAAAACTAAAGATAAAAGTTTGGACGATAAGAGTGATACTTCATCGGTTATATTAGCCGAGGATACTATTGACGGAAGCGTTGATATTGATGTTGACGATATTCCCGAACTTGAAGACGATACCGATTCTAATGCGACCGATAATACGAGTTCTTCGTCCGGTTCTGATGATTCTTCCAAAGGTTCAACCTCTTCTAAAACAACTTCGGGGGATAAAAAATCAGATAATAAGTCGTCGAGCAGTTCTGAAAGTAATGACGCTACCGAAAAAAATGATGATGCAGTCGATAAGGACTCAATGAAAGGCTGGGACCCTTTAACATGATTAAAGAGTACGAGTGCCCCGAACTTGAAATTGTTTATTTGAATGATGTTATAACCGCATCTGACGAGGACACTATGGAAGGTTGGGAACCTTTTGTATAGGTATATAAGGTCTGTTTGCGTTATTCTGAGTTTAATGCTTTTAATTTCTTTTTCTTTTTCTTTTTGTGTTTTTGCAAGTAATGATGCGGATATTAACAAAGATTCCTTTGTTGATATCCGTGATGTTATTACAATGAAGAAAATGATTTTAAATAAAAAGTATTATGTATCGCAAGGAAACTATGATATTGTTGAAAACTTAACCGATGCAGATTATAATGCAACCGACCTTGCCAACTTAGTTAGTTATCTTTTAGGGTCGGCGGATAGTTTTTCGCATTATGACTCTGTGGACGAATTATAAGTATGTATGAATTTAATATTGAAATAGCAAATATACCAATTAAAATTTTTTCAAAACATAAATATGTTTATGAGCAGTGCTATGATTATTTAACCGAAAAAAATCCGTTTTTTTCGGTTTCTCTGTCTAATGAAGATATTTTAAAAGAAATGACAATTGCTAATAAGAACGGAAAAACAGATTTAGACGAAAAGTATCTCGAAAGTACGGCAATTTATAGAAAAATCTGTGAAAAAATACTTGATTATGATGCTTTTATGATGCATTCTGCAACTGTAAAGTTAGACGATACTGCTATTGCGTTTATCGGTAAAAGCGGTGCCGGAAAAACAACACAATCTATGTTTTGGATAAATGAATTCGGTGCCGAATATATAAATGGCGATAAGCCTATAATAAGGCTTATTGACGGCAGTTTTTTTGCTTTTGGCACTCCTTGGTGCGGTAAAGAAAGGCTCAATAATAATACTTATGCTAAACTTGAATTTTTAGTTCAGGTTGTTAAATCAGATAAAAATGCCGTCCAAGAGTTATCTTCCTATGATGCACTTCCCGTTGTTTTAAAGCAGGTACATTTATGGGACGATGAAATTTCCCTTTCAAAAATAATGGATATGATTGATAAACTTATTGAAAGCGTAAAGGTATTAAGGCTTTATTGTAAAAAGGAACCAATTTCAGCACATGTGGCTTTTGAAAAAATTTTTAATTTTATAGAGGAAAAATAATGAAATTAAAAAAAGGTTTTGTTTTAAAGAAAACTGCAGGGAGATATGTTGCAGTTTCTATGGGCGACGATTATAACGGTTTTATGGGAATGGTAACTCTCTCCGGAACGGCACCGTTTTATTGGGAATTGTTAAAATCAGAGCAAACATTAGATTCTCTTGCTGAAAGTGTTACCAAGGAATATGATGTAACTAAGGAAGAGGCTATAAAAGACTTGAAACCGTTTATAAAAAAACTGCTTGATGCCGGAATTTTAGAGGAATGATTTTTTGAATAACAGCCAAAAGTATTTTTTTAAATTATTAAGTTCTGTAATCAATGATACTGAAATTCTACCGCCTTCTGAAAATGTCGATATGAGGGCGGTTTTTGCTTTAGGATATAATCATAAAATGCTTCATACAATCTATGAGAAGGCATATAATTACGGTGTCATTAAAGAAACCGATAAAAACTTTAAAGTGTGGAAAAATCAATATATACTCTATAAAACAAGAGATACCCGTCAGCAAATTGCAAAGGACGAAATAATCGATGTTTTGACCGAAAACGGCATAAGGGTAATGCCACTTAAAGGTCTTCTTATCAAAGATTTATATCCGAATACATACTTAAGACAAATGACCGATTTGGATATTCTGATTGATAAAGATAATAAGAGTAAAGTAAAATCGCTTTTAAAAAGCATAGGATATAAAGAGTTTGAAGGCGGAAAAAAGCATTTTTCAATGGTTAAGAAACCTGCAATCAACCTTGAAATACATTTAAAGATTTTTGAAAACGACTGGAATGAATGCTTTTCTGATGTCTGGGAAAATGCGGAAGAAAAGAGTAAAAACCTTTATATAATGTCAAACGAAGATTTAATTCTTCATAATATTATGCATAGTGCCGAGCACCTTTTGTCCGCCGGTATCGGTATAAGGGCGATAACAGACCTTTATGTCTTGAAAAAGGCATATCCCGAAGTTTTAATTTCCGAAAATTTTTTGTCAAAACTCGATAATTACGGTCTTACTGACTTTTTTAATGTTATAAACAATATCTGCCAAGTTTGGTTTGAAGGAAAAGACGATAGTTCTCTAAACAAAATGGCGGAAAATTTCTTATTGTTATCAAATAATTTCGGGACAAATAAAGATGTCGCCGTACAATATGCATCTGATATTGCTGATAGCGAAGATAGTAGGTTTATGATATTTTTAAAACTTTTCTTCCCATCATATAAGAATATGTGTAAACGCTTTAAAATACTTGAAAGCATAAAGATACTTTTACCTGTTTTTTGGCTTGTCAGAATAGTAAGAATACCGTTCATGTCAGGAACAATGGCAGTTGTAAAAAGACTTGCAAAAATAGACTCTGAAAAAATCAAAGAGAGAAATGAACTTTTAAAATCCTTTGGTTTATCGGAAACAACAAATAATTCTTGACATTTTCGGAATGTTGTGGTAAACTGTTTAAGCCGCATATTGTGGGCTTTATAAGTTGTGCCTATTTTGGGTACACGCCTATTGTAGCGAGACTGTAAAATATGGCAGGTGTAAAAAAGAATGTACGCAATTATCGAAACAGGCGGAAAGCAATATCGCGTAGAGAACGGCGATGTTATCTATGTTGAAAAGTTGGCTGCCGAAGTTGATGAAGAAATCACTTTTGATAAGGTTATTGCTGTTAAGGATAGGACCTTAAAAGTAGGAAAACCTTATGTTAAAGATGCTTTCGTTAAGGGTACCGTTTTGAAGAACGGCAAAGGCAAGAAGATAAATATCTTCACATATAAGCCTAAGAAGAGCAGTTCACGCAAAATGGGTCATAGACAACCCTATACTAAGGTACAGATTACCGAAATCGGTTAATTATGACTCAGGTAGTATTTTTTGCTGATGAGTCCGGCTTGTTTGGATTTGAAATCAGCGGTCATAGCACCGAATCTTGTAAAGACATAGAAGGAAAACTTGTATGTAGTGCTGTTTCAAGTGTTGCATATATGTCGGCAAATACTATTTCCGAAATTATCGGGGATACGGTCGACTCAAATGTTTCCGACGGATTTATGAGAATAATCGTTAAGAATATTTCCGAATCTTCTCGAAAGGTGCTTGAAGGATTAAGACTTCATATTTCGGAGCTTTCAAAACAGTACAAAAGTAGGATAACTACAACTACGGAGGTGTAGAACGCAATGCTTAAGATTAATATTCAATTATTTGCTCATAAAAAGGGAATGGGCTC
>DFHZ01000059.1 GCA_002371985.1 Ruminococcaceae bacterium UBA3710
TCAAATGCGTTATATAACTATCGGTTTAGCGCTGGTTGCCGGTGGAGGACTAATCGGATATTTAACAGGTATAATCGGCTACGCAAACGATAAAATAAAGTTTTGGCTTGACCCTTGGAGCGACCCGAGGGGTGGCGGCTTCCAGATTATTCAGTCGCTTTTGGCTATTGGCTCGGGCGGTATACTCGGCAGAGGAATAGGTCAGTCAAGACAAAAATATCTTTGGGTGCCTGAACCTCATAACGATTTTATTTTTGCCATAGTTTGCGAAGAATTAGGACTTATAGGTGCGATTGTTATCGTACTGTTGTTTGCTCTTCTTGTTTGGAGAGGATTTAATATAGGAATGAGAGCCGCCGATAAATTCGGTTCTCTTTTAAGTATCGGCTTAACATTTCAGGTCGGTTTACAAGCGATGCTTAATATATGGGTTGTAACCAATACCATACCTAATACGGGAATAAGTTTGCCTTTCTTTAGTTATGGCGGAACTTCACTTATGCTTCTTCTTGCCGAAATGGGCATTGTGCTTTCGGTTTCAAGGGGAGCAAATAAAAATAGATAAAGGGGAGAATATTTTGCATATTCTGTTTGCAGGCGGCGGAACTGCCGGACATATCAACCCGGCTCTCGCAATAGCCGATTATATTAAAGAGCGTCATCCCGATGCTAAAATCAGTTATATAGGAACTCCCGATAAACTTGAAAGTAAATTAGTTCCTCAAAAGGGATATGATTTTTACGGTGTTGAAGTTGCCGGTTTTCAAAGAAAAATCAGTGTAAAAAACATTAAGCGGAATATTGATGCGGTAAAAAAAGTTTTCTCTGCTTCTAAAAAGTCAAGAGATTTGCTTAAAGAACTTAAACCCGATATAGTTGTAGGTACAGGCGGATATGTCAGCGGTCCTGTTTTAAGGGAAGCGGCAAAACTCGGAATTAAAACTGCTATACACGAACAAAACGCATTCCCCGGAGTTACCACTAAAATGCTTAGTGCCGATGCGGATGCAATAATGCTTGCAATGCCGGAAGCCGAAAAGTACCTAAAAACAAAAACAAAGCCTATTATTACAGGAAATCCCGTAAGGACAGAACTTTTGAAGATGTCAAGGGAAGAAGCAAGGAGCATATTAGGCTTTGATGAGCGACCTATGATTTTATCGTTTGGCGGTTCACTTGGTGCAAGACATATAAACGAAGCCTGTGAAGACTTGATAAAATGGCATAACGGAACTAAAAAGTTTTATCATATCCACGGAACCGGCAAGGTCGGTTTTGAGCCTATGATGGAACACCTCAAAGAAAAAAATGTAACTCTTTCAGATGAGGTCAGAGTTTTAGAATATATCAATAATATGGATGTATGTATGGCGGCGGCTGATTTGGTTATCTGCCGAGCAGGTGCTATTACGCTTGGCGAGTTGGCAATTTGCGGAAAACCGTCTGTTTTAATTCCTTCGCCTTTTGTCGCAGAAAACCATCAGTACCATAATGCAATGACATTAAAGCGTGGCGGTGCGGCAGAGATTATCGAGGAAAAAGATTTAACCGGCGAAAAATTGATAGAAACGGTAAGTATGCTTATTGAGCATAAAGCAAAACTTAAATCAATGTCAAAGGCTGCTCTTAAATGTGCAATACCTGATGCCAACGAGCGTATATATAATGTAATTATGAAGTTATATACTTCAACAAAGTTTTAACAAAGCAAAAGATACCCTCATAGTATAAAATGAATTTATTCTCTTGGGGGTATTTTAATGCCTGATATATTAGTTGACGGTAAGTATGAACTAAACGGTGATGTTTATATTCAAGGCTCCAAAAATTCCGTACTGCCGATTTTGGCGGCATCGGTGCTTACATACGGAGTTTCGGTGATAGAAAACTGTCCGGCTTTATCGGATGTCCGAGCATCAATAAATATACTTAAATATTTAGGTGCTAAGTGTAGTTTTGAAGGTAATTCTTTAACAATAGATTCAAGAAATATTTCAGATTACAAAATTCCCGATAACCTTATGAGGGAAATGCGTTCTTCTTCTTTGTTTTTAGGAGCAATACTCGGAAGAATGGGAAAGGCGGAAATTAGCAGTCCCGGAGGTTGCGAACTGGGACCTCGTCCGATAGATTTGCATATTAAGGCACTAAGTGAACTTGGTGCAACCGTAAAACATAAAGGCGGAAATATACTGCTTCAATCGAAAAACGGTCTTGTGGGCAGTGAGATACATCTTGCATTTCCATCGGTTGGAGCAACCGAGAATATACTTCTCGCCTCGGTACTTGCAGATGGAATTACAGTAGTAACTAATGCCGCAAAAGAGCCTGAGATAGAAGATTTAGCAGATTTCCTTATTTCTGCCGGTGCAAATATTGAGGGTGCCGGCAGCGACAAAATAGTAATTAAAGGTGTAAGGAAATTATTCGGAACAAGACATAAAGTTATTCCTGACAGAATAGTTGCGGCAACATATATTTCTTGCGTTGCGGCGACGGGCGGAAATATAAACCTTATAAATGCAGTACCAAATCATATCCGCTCGGTAATATCCGCTTTTGAAGAGGCTGGTTGCGAATTTAAGGAAAGAGATAATATATTGTCCGTAAAGGCAAATGACAGAATAAACAGTATTTCAACCGTCAGGACTTTGACATATCCTGCATTCCCGACTGACGCCGGTCCGCAACTTATTTCGGCTTTGTCATTATCAAAAGGGACAACAGTTTTTGTTGAAAATATTTTTCAAAACCGTTTCAGGTATATAGACGAATTAAAAAGATTTGGTGCTAACATTAAAGTCGAGGGCAAGGTAGCAGTTGTGGAAGGTGTAGAAAGCCTCAGCGGAACAGAATGCGAATGTACCGACCTTCGTGGCGGTGCAGCACTTGTAGTTGCCGCATTAGCAGCAAACGGAACATCAAAAATCAGAAAAACAGAACATATATTAAGAGGTTATGAAAATATAGTAAGAGATTTAAGCGGTCTTGGTGCAAGAATTAAATATATATAATAGGAAGTGTAAAAATGCAGAACGATGATGTTGCAAAGAGAAGACAATATCGAAGAAAAAAAGCAAGAAGAAAACATTTAAAGGTTTTCTTTATTATATTTATGCTGTTTTTAATACTGCTTGGAATTGCATTGTCTTTAACAGTTTTGTTCCCAATTAAGAATGTTATCGTTAAAGGGACCGACTTATATGAACTCGTTCAAATAAAAAACAGTGCAAATTTAGTCGGCAAAAACATTTTTACAGTATCTGAAAAGAATACAGAAGAATCTTTGAGAAAGAAATTTCCTTATATAGACACAATAGAAATAAGTCGCAAATTGCCCGATACTGTCGAACTGAAAATTTCAGATGCAAAAGAATTTTTACTTTACAAATCGGAAGAAAAGTATTATAGTATAAGTAAAAGAGAATATGTTTTGGAAAAATATTCTGAACCTGTTCAGAATATCCCTGTGATTATAACCGACAAAGTGAAATGCAAGGTCGGTCAAAAAATTATTTTTGAAGATGTTAGTATTAAGGAAACGACTGATAAACTTATTTCCGAAATCGGCAGTAGAGATATCTCGATTGATTATATTGATATAACCGACAAGAACAATATCACCGTCGGGATAATGAATAACAGATTTAAGGTTTTGATAGGAAGTAGTTCTTATCTTGAGAATAAATGTGCCCATTTAAGCGGTATGGTTAAAAGTATTAACGAGGGCGAAAAAGGTACTATAAATCTTACAATGTGGACTACTGAAAAAAGTGAAGGAACTTTTATAAAAGACTCGAATTCTGAGGAAAAATAAAAAAATATTACAAAATTGTAATAAAAGTGTTGAAATTTATAAATATATATGTTATTATCATATACGCGTAGTAAAAAAATTGTATGTTAAAATAAGAAAACGGAGGAATTTAAAATGCCATTTGATGTTGCTGAAGAAATGGAAGATGTTGTTCAAATAAAGGTCGTAGGTGTCGGCGGCGGCG
>DFHZ01000095.1 GCA_002371985.1 Ruminococcaceae bacterium UBA3710
CAGGTCTTGACCCTATTGGCAGGAAAAATGTTATCAAAATGATAGAGCAGTATAGAAATGCTAACAATGCTACGGTTTTGATTATATCTCATAATATGGAGGATATGGCACAGATTGCCGATAAACTTCTTGTTATGAGCAAAGGTAATTTAGTAAAATTCGACACAACAAGTAATGTCTTTTCGGATTATGAGTCTTTAAAAGAAATCGGTCTTAATGTTCCTACGGTAACCAATGTATTTAATATACTTAAAAATAGGGGACTTCCGATAAAATATCCGATACTTACCATAAATGATGCCGTTAAATGTTTGTTGGAATTAAAAAACGGGGGTAGTACCAATGCTTAATGATATTACCTTCGGACAATATTTTGAAACTTCGTCTATAATACATAGAATTGACCCGAGAATAAAAATACTGCTTCTTATAAACCAAATTGTTTTTATTTTTCTTTCAAAGAATTTATACTCACTTTTTGTTGCATTGATTTTTGCATTTCTTGTGATTTTTCTTTCAAAAGTCCCGCTTAAAATGTATCTTAAAAATTTAAAGGCAATTTTGCCGATAATCATTTTTACTGCGGTACTCAATCTGTTTTACGGAAACAGCGGAAAACTACTCTGGTCATTTTGGAAACTTAAAATCACTACAGGCGGAATTTTTAATTCCGTATTCTTAACAACAAGAATTTTTCTGCTTATTGTTGTAAGTGCGGTATTAACATATACCACTACTCCTAATGACCTCACCGATGCAATCGAAAGGCTTTTATCTCCCCTTAGATTTATCGGGCTTAAAAATGCGGTGCATACTCTTGCTATGATGATGACAATAGCACTCAGATTTATTCCTACATTAGTTGACGAAACAAAGAAAATTATGAATGCACAAAAGGCAAGAGGTGCAGATTTTGAGAACGGAAAACTGAAAGAAAAAATAAATGCTTTAATACCTATTCTTATTCCGCTTTTAATCTCCGCCGTACGAAGGGCATACGAACTTGCGGAGGCTATGGAGTGCCGTTGCTATAACGGTGTAGAGGGCAGAAAAAGAATGAAACAATTCCATCTTAAATGGAAAGATTTTTTTGCTGTAGGTGTATCGGCAGTATTTTCCGCACTTATAATAATAGTAAATACTATAACGGGGTAATGTTTTGAAAAGGTATTTGTTGAAAATTGCTTATGACGGCACTGCTTATCATGGTTGGCAGGTGCAACCGAATGCCATAACAATACAGGAAACTCTTCAAGAGGGAATAAAGAAAATTCTTCAAAAAGATATTGGTGTTACAGGTTGCAGCAGAACAGATGCAGGTGTTCACGCAAAAGAGTTTTACTGTCATTTAGACTGCGATGATAATATCCCGAAAGAAGCATTTTTAAGGGGTCTTAACTCCGTTCTTCCAAATGATATTTCCGTAATGGATGCCAAGGTTGTGCCATCCGATTTTCACGCAAGATACAGTGCAAAGGGTAAAAACTACATTTATAATTTTTATTACGGTGTAACAAATCCTTTTCTTGACAGATATGCCTTAAGGCTCGATAGGGAAATTGATTTGGATGTTACGAATGAGTTTTGCAAAAGCCTTATCGGCAAATATGATTTTTACGGATTTTCTTCGTCTGGTAGATCGGTTGAAGATACCGTAAGGACAGTAACCGACTGTAAAATTTATTTAAAAGACGATTTTGTCAGGTTTGATATTTCTGCAAACGGTTTTTTATATAATATGGTCAGAATAATTGTCGGAACGGCTCTCGGTGTTTCTTACGGAAGATTAGAAACCGATGTTGCCAAAAAGGTTTTTGAAACAAAGGACAGGAGTTTAGCAGGACAAACAGTTCCGCCAAACGGATTATTCTTAAATAAAGTATTTTATTAGTTTTAGGTGGTTGATTTATGCCGGATTATAAAAAGAAAAAGCATAAAAGAAAAACGCTTCATAAATCAAAAAAAGACTTTGCAAATGATAGTTTCGAAATTACCGTAAAATCTAAAAGGGAAGCGGACATTCCGAAAACTCCAAGGGTTATAAAGGGAAATAAAGAATTAAAGGGAATGAGATTTAAAGTATTCTTATCTTTCCTCGTTATTATGGCTTTGATACTGTCTGTTTCTCTCCTGATTTTTCCGGTAGGTATAGCCGAAACATTCAATAACTTTGTTTTGTCTGTCGGTAGCGGTGAATACCCTGTTGAGATTTCAGGGTCAAGAGTTTTGAATGTATCAACACTCGACAATTACTATTATGTTTTGTCAGACCTTAATGTTTATGCCGTTTCAAATTCAGGGAAACAAATAAATTCGTTTAGTCACGGCTTTGCAAATCCTGTTTTGAAAGTATCAAAGACAAGGGCTTTAATTTATGACCAGGGACAAAAAACTTATTGTGTATATACCCTTAAAAAGGCGATTATATCAGAAACATTAAAGTTTGATATAATCTGTGCCGATGTTTCGGATTCCGGTAAATATGCTATCGCAACGCAATCTGACTCTTATTCTTCTACGGTCAGTGTGTACGACAAAAAAGGCACGGTGGTATTCACTTGGAACTGTGCTAAAGATTTAATCAATTCGGTAACATTATCGCCGAACGGCAAGCATCTTGCGGTTTCAACCGTTAATGCAATAAACGGTGAATTGTCCTCAAAAGTATATATTCTTGATATTAGCAAAACTGATGCAAAAAACACATTTGATTATGCCGATAAAACGGTTTATTCGCTTGATTCAAACCGAAAAGGAATATATGTTGTTTCGGCTGGCGGATATAGTTTTATCAGATGGTCAAACGGCAGTAAAAATGACGAAGAAACAAAACTTGATATTGAATTTTTCAGAGAGTCTTCAAAGGGTGCTTTGATTGTAGAAAACAGAACGACCGATAGAAGCGATAATACGGTTATTCTTCTTAAAAATGACGGACAGAAGTATGGCAGTTTTGATTTTGACGGTAATATAAGTGATATTAGACAAAGCGGTTCACATATTTATATAATTAGCGATGGCTTTGTGTATATATACAATACTAAGGGCGAGTTAATTTCAAGGCTCAAATGCGACCACGATATAAGGTATCTTGTACCTAACGGCTCAAGAAATGTCTCATTAGTTTCGGATAATGCAATCAACTCTATTGTTACAAGGTAGGAAACATTATGAATATAATTATTGATTTAATAATAGTTGCTATTGTCATTGTTACTGCTTTAATTTCGGCTAAATACGGGTTTATCAGAACCGCTATCGAGATAGTAGGATTTATTGCAATAATATTTATTATCAATTCTTCGAGTCTTGCTATTGCCGGTGGAATATACGATAATTTAATTGATAAAAAAATTGTTTCGGCTACCGAAAATGTTGCCGTTAATACCGAAAATTCAAGTGAGGAATTTTGGAATTCTCTTCCTGAATTTATAAAAAAAGAAGATGGTATTTTCGGTGTAAAAAAAGAAACGATAATAAATGGCTTTAACAATCATTTGACGAGTGGAATTAAGCAGACAACGAGCAGTATTTCAAAAGATTTAATAAGACCGACGGTCATTAAACCGCTTTCCTTGTTAGTTTCATTGATTATGTTTTTGGTTTTAAATCCGATAGTCCATTTTGTTGCAAAGGCAATTAACGGGGTGGTAAAAAAGAGTTTTGTAAAAGGAATAAACTCAAAGCTCGGATTTATTATCGGATTGCCGAAAGGCTTAATATATGCCTTGATATTTGTTGTTATGCTACTGATACTTGTTAATCTTTATCCAAACGGTATATGGCTTATAAATAAAAATAATGTTGACAATTCATATATTGTCGGTATAATTAGTAAATATTTACCTAAAAACGGTATTTTTGAGTTTATATTGAAAGTGTAATTTTAAGGAGTTATTCAATAAATGAAAATGTGTTCTAAATGCAAAAAAAGACCGGCTGTGGTGTTTCTTTCAAATCCGGCAACCCCCAATGCAGAGCCGGAAGGTTTGTGCCTTGTTTGTGCGAAAAGCCTCGGCATAAAGCCGGTTGACGATATGCTTAAAAGTATGAATATGACTGACGAGGACATCGAAATGATGAGCAATCAGTTTATGGAGATGATGTCTCCCGACGGCGAAGATATTTCAGACGAAGATTCATTCGATATGGGTACAGCCCCTGCTATACCGTTTTTAAAGAATCTTTTTGGCGGAGAAAGTTCTGAAAAGACAAATACCGAAGAAAATTCAACCGACGATAAAAAAACATCCGAAAAATCGAAAAAGAAACGCAGGAGATTTCTTGACCAATATTCCGAAAACCTTTCGGAGAAGGCTAAGAACGGCAAACTTGACGCAATAATCGGAAGAGAAAAGGAACTTAACAGAACTATTCAGATTTTATCGAGAAGGTCTAAAAATAACCCCTGCCTTATAGGTGAAGCAGGTGTCGGAAAAACTGCCATTGCCGAAGGTTTGGCATTGAAAATCGCCGCCGGTGATGCTCCGGCAAGATTGCTTGATAAAGAAATATATCTGCTTGACCTTACAAGTTTGGTTGCCGGAACTCAGTTCAGGGGGCAGTTTGAAAGTAGAGTAAAGGGCTTAGTATCCGAGGTTAAAGATGCCGGCAATATAATCCTCTTTATTGACGAAATTCATAATTTAGTAGGTGCGGGAGATTCTGCCGAAGGTACTATGAATGCCGCAAATATTCTTAAACCTGCCCTTTCAAGGGGTGAAATTCAGGTTATCGGTGCTACTACTTTTAAGGAGTATAGAAAGTATATCGAAAAAGATGCCGCACTCGAACGCCGTTTTCAGCCTGTAACTGTTGAAGAGCCTTCTATCGAACAGGCGGTTGAGATTTTGCTTGGTGTAAAGGGATATTATGAGGGTTATCATAGTGTAAAAATACCTGACAATATCGTCAGAAGTGCCGTTATTCTTTCAGAAAGATATATAACAGATAGATTTTTGCCCGATAAGGCAATAGACCTTTTGGATGAGGCATGTGCTTTTACTTCGCTTGAAAATAAAGCAATAGACGAACTTTATATTGCAAATAAAAAGGTAGCAAATGCCTCGGCACAACTCGAAGAGTTGACATCCGATGCTGAGAATACCGATTACGAAAAACAAGCAATGCTTAAGGCCGAAATAGAAAAGTATAAAGCAGTTGCAAACGGGCTTTATGATGCCGCCGCTGATAATACGGTAACAGAAAAGGAACTTGCAAAGGTTATAGAAACCTGGACTGGAATACCTGCTTCTAAAATTGAGGAAACCGATTATCAGAAACTATCCTCTCTTAACGATAAATTGAACGAAAAGGTAATAGGACAGGAAGAAGCAACAAAACTTGTTGCCGATGCGGTAAAGCGTTCAAGACTCGGTTTGGACGGAAATAAGAGACCTGCTTCATTTATTTTTGTAGGACCGACCGGGGTAGGAAAGACCTACCTTGTAAAAGTTTTATCGGAAGAACTGTTTAATACTCCGGAAACACTTATTCGCCTTGATATGACTGAATTTATGGAAAAGCATTCTGTTTCAAGAATAATCGGTGCACCACCGGGATATGTCGGATATGACGAGGCAGGGCAACTAACCGAAAAGGTAAGGAGAAAGCCTTATAGTGTTATCCTCTTTGACGAAATTGAAAAAGCACATCCTGATGTTTTGAATATTCTTCTTCAAATTCTTGACGAGGGTAGAATTACCGATGCACAGGGAAGAGTTGTTAATTTCCAAAACACTATTATTGTTATGACCTCAAATGCCGGAAGCAGTAAAACCGAAAACCTTTTGGGATTTGCAAAGAGTGTAGCAGAAGCGTCAAAGGAAAAGGCAATTAAGGCATTAAAAGAATTTTTAAGACCTGAATTTATAGCAAGAATTGACGAAATAATAGTTTTCAATCCTTTGGATGAAAAATCGCTTGAAAAGATAGCAAAACTGGCACTTGATGAACTTAAAATTAAACTTGAAGAGAAGCATATTGATTTTTCGTATGATGATAATGCTTGTAAGTTAATATCTGAAAAAGCAGATGGAAAAGCAACAGGTGCCAGAGAAATTAAAAATGTGATCAGAAGAGAAATTGTCGGTAGAATTGTTGATGTTCTTATTGATAATTTCTCATGCAAAAAAGTTGATTTAACCGCACAGGACGGTAATTTTAAATTATTGTATTAATGGGAGTACCAATATGGAAATATTAAGAGATGTTTTTTTAAACCGAGCAACAGACCTTGTATGGTATGATACTTTTATTCGTTTGTTAGTATCCGTAATAGCGGGTGGAATTATCGGTAACGAGAGAGGTAGGCACGGAAGTGCGGCAGGACTCAGGACACATATACTCGTGTGCATCGGTGCTTGTGTATCGTCTCTGACCGGTATTTTTGCGTCAGTACATTTTGGATATACGGGAGATTTATTCCGAATTGCGGCTCAGGTTGTGTCCGGTATCGGTTTTTTAGGTGCCGGTATGATTATTGTTAAAAATACAAGTATGATAACAGGTCTTACAACTGCCGCCGGACTTTGGACTACTGCCGTAATCGGTATTGCGATAGGCTTCGGATATTATATTGGGGCAATAATTGCTACAGTTTTTTGCGTTTTTACCGCCGCATTTCTTACAAGATTTGAAAGACAACGCAAAATGTCCGTAAACTTGTATGCTGAAATTTCAGAGCCCAAAAAAGCCGGAAAAGTTTTCGATGATGTTCATAATATGTCAGATGACGATGTTCTTATTGAGGTAGTACCTGCCAAAAGCGGAATAAATGGTAATTTGGGCTTTTTCATTACAATTTCAAACAAAGATAATTTCAAAGAATTAAGAGAGCAAATTGAGGAAATGGACGGAGTTGCATTTGTAATTCCGGAATAAAATTGTAACCCTTTTCGATATTGCAAAGTATAATGTAATATCGGGAGGGTGAACAATGCGAAAAAAGGGACCTAATCGGGGATTTATAACGATAGCGTTTGCACTCGGGCTGATTCTTAGCTGCTTTTGCCCACCGAAATTTTTAATTGCAGTTTTAGCCGTTTGGATAATTCTGTTGGGAATATCCTGCTGCAAGTGATTTTCGGAGGTATTTATGAAAGTTGTACTGATTAAAAGTCCAAAAGTATTATCAGGTTTTTTGCGCTTGATATTTGGTATAAAAAAAGAAAAGAATAATACATAATTTCAGAAAAAGCCTTGTGAATATTATCACAGGGCTTTAAGTTTTTATAAAATATGAAATTACTTGACCTATTTGTAGCCATTTATTATAATTATATGTAATAATAAATGAAATGAGGAATTTTATGTATCCGTTGTTACTTAAAGCACCGCTCAAAGATTATCTTTGGGGTGGTAATAGATTAGCCACAGAATACGGTTTTGAAAGCGATAAAGAAAAAATAGCCGAAGCATGGATGTTATCTTGCCATAAGGACGGACAGTCGATTATATCTAACGGCGAACTTAAAGGCAAAACACTTAGCGAGGCAATAGAAATATTCGGGGACGAATGTTTAGGAAAAAACTCCAAAGAATTCTCTTATTTTCCTATACTTATTAAACTTATTGATGCTAAAGATAAACTTTCTATTCAGGTTCACCCTGATGACGAATATGCTCTTAAAAACGAGGGCGAATTCGGCAAAACCGAAATGTGGTATATAGTTGACTGCGAACCCGATGCAAAACTCATTTACGGTCTTAGTAAAGATGTTACGCAAGAAGAACTTGACGAAAAAATAAATAGTGATACCATAACTGATATTTGTAATTTCGTGCCGGTAAAAAAGGGAGATGTATTCTTTATCCCTGCCGGAACACTTCATGCAATAGGCAAAGGGATACTAATAGCCGAAATTCAGCAAAATTCAAATACAACATACCGTGTTTCAGATTACGGCAGGCTCGGTGCCGACGGGAAACCAAGGCGATTACATAAAAAACAGGCAAGCGAAGTGATAAATAAATTTCCGAGTAAATTAACCGAAAATTCTGTGGAAACGGTAACTTCTTACGGCACTGTAAGAGAACTTGCTTCCTGTAAATTTTTCAAAACGAATTTAGTTAAACTTGACGGCTCTATGACCTTCAAAAACGAAGAAAGTTTCATGTCATTGCTCCTTTTAAGCGGAGAATGTGAGTTGTCGTACGATGGCGGTAAACTAAACCTTAAAAAGGGAAGTAGCGTATTTGTGCCTGCCACTTTGGAAATCAATGTTTCCGGCAATTCTGAAATTATAGTTTCAAATGTTTAAATTAAATAAATCATTATTATAATTAAAAGCCGTCTATATAGACGGCTTTTTTGATCGGAATGTTCATAACGCAACTCAAAAACACGCGGCATAAACTATAAAAAACGAGAGCCTCAATTATGCAAACTGCATTTTGATGCTCTCGACAGGTGAAAATATTGGTTACGGACTTTATGGTCGTAATTAGATAAAATAAAAGCAGGGTCTGAATCCAAATTGGGTCAGGCCCTGCCTGTGGTCAGAGTGGAGATAACGGATTTGAC
>DFHZ01000065.1 GCA_002371985.1 Ruminococcaceae bacterium UBA3710
AAATGTATCAGCGGCGACTGCGGCAAAAGAGTGTAGGTCCTTTGAAAGTCGTATTTTTCCTCTAACAAGCTATTTCCTCCTTTTATTAAAGCTCCGAAACGGTTCCGAAGCCCATTGAGTTTTTACTGCCGAGACCCGTGTGCCAGATAAAATCGAGCACCTCAGGCGGGGCTGTCACGCGGTATTTTCCGTACCACGCGGTAATTATTGAATCTTCATAATGCGTCACACATTTATCTCCGTCGGAAGGAGCGGTACATTCAACAGCAACGCTGTCCGCGGGCGGTTTGCCGAAAAACATCTCATATTTATTTTGGATGTTTTTAGAAACACGCTCAACAAACTCCCCTTCAAAGGGATTATAGTAACGCACAAACCCCGACGGTTCTGTATGATATACAACGATCGGGGTATTCATTTTTAGGTTGATCGAATTTGCGCAAAAACGCTTTTCGCATTTTTTATACGACAAAACCCTGCACGGTTGATTATTGAAAGTCAGAACCGGGTCGTGCTTGATTTTTTGCTCTGCCGCTTCGATGATCCGGTCGTCTGCGCTGCGCAGCTCCCATTCAAAGCTATTTTTGTAAATGAGCTCATCTTTGCCTAAATAGTAACGTCCCATAAGGTCGGTAAAGCAAAAGAATTTGAACGCCTTTTTGTCGGCAAAGCGGCGGTCGTGGACCTCAGCGGAGAGCGCGCTGTCGTATGACATCAGATTATACGCGAGCCCCTGCAAGATCTTAAAATGAGCGAAGGGCAACCGCAGCGCGCGCAACGGCTTTACGGATATAACTATGGATTTCATATTTATGCTGATTTTTCTCCGATTTATTACAATTTAATATGAATATTATACAATATTTTTCCATTAGTGTCAATGCTTTATGAAAAAAATAACCACTGTCCGATCCGTGTGACTCTTAACAAAAACAAAAGTCGAATCAGTCATCATATACACTTGCGAACATTTTCAATAATTTCGATTCGAACCGGGAGCTTGCTCTGTAATCATCCGAGGGGTCGTTTAAATTTTTCCAATCAGACGCATTGGCGTTTGACGATTCCTGCTGCATTTTGCTCATCGCCATTTTACGCCAGTCTTCTAAATCAAGTTTATATTCGTTTTTTGTGCTATGCTTGGGAAATTCGATTTCCGCGTCAGCGCTCGGTTTGGTTTTTTGAAATTCTGTTATTATATCGAAGTAAGGCAGCGTAACTACATAGGGACGAACGCCTTGCCGAAGGATCAACACCTCAACACCGTTAACCGTTTTTTGAAGGTATTGCATTTCCGACGGAGAGATCAACGGCTTTTTAACGCCGTTATAATCGATCACATTGCCGCACAGCTTGGAAAGCATTTCTAAATAATCGATCTCCTTTGAGGAAAACGTTATCCAGTTAGTGCAGTTTGACATAATGGTTTTGGACACATCACTCGTGTATTTTTCCGACAACTGCGTTATGCTCTGCACAAAAAGAAAATAGCGGATGTTTTTGCTGCGGGCTTCGGTCAGGCGATTTGTGAATCCTTTATTTTCAACTAAATTTGAAAACTCATCCAACACATAGTTGACGCGGATCGGCAAGCTGTCATTCGGCATTTCCTCACACACATCCAGCAAAGCCATATAAACCTGGTTGAAAAACAAGTTGACGATGCCGTCCATAGAACATTTTTCGTCCGGGTAGATCACATATACAGCAGTCTTTTTTGATCCGATGCCGCGTAAGTCGATCTCATTTTCAGAAAACAACCGCAGCAGGGATTCGTTCATGGCGATCGAGTCAACTCCCGAATGCAGAACACCGTATATACAGCTTTTGGTTTTATCGGAACGGATGTTAAGAAGCGATTTTAACCCGGATTTGATAGATTCAGGCGCGTCCTCCATAAAGGTCAACATTCTATTGATAGTTTTCTCTGCCTCCTCATTGATAAACGGAAGGATGTTTCCCAAATTAAAGTATTCTAAACCCGGAGCGAAATACAGACACATTGAAATTACGGCGCAAAAATATACATTCGCAGCCATATCCCAGTAACGGTCATCCTTATTTGCGACAGCAGCCATCAGCTCCATAGAGAATTCATCGATAGCCTGCTGTGCTTTCTCTGCTTTACCATTAGTATAGTAGTAATAAATGAGAGCAAGCGGGTTCCAGCGGTGGCTGTGCTGAGGATTTCGCAGATTGAGGATCTTGACATCATAACCTGCTTCCTTTGCCAAAGCAACGGTGCTTTTATAAAGCTCGCCCTTTGGATCGTTAACCAAATATGATTCACCTTGACGGATGATGGAGGCGATCAACGTTTTACAAACCGCTCTGGACTTGCCGCAGCCCGTCGGTCCGACCACAATAGAATGTGTATCTCCGTTATCTGTGAACAGTGTGCCTGATGATCCATACAACGGAACACCCGCTCCGTTTTTAATGTTGACAAGCCCGTCGGTGATTTCGTTTTCTTCTGCAAAGCGCGCTGTATTATTAGTGATAAAACGACTGTATTTAGATTCAAACATACTTATCATCCTCCTGACTGATATAAGAAACAAAGCCTATCGGCGCTTTATATTCATTCTTTACACCCAAATCAACTGTATTGACTGCGCCGAAAATATCAGCTATTGCGTTTGTTAACTCCTCTGAGCAAATCTTTTCGCTTATAAAAACGTGTTTGTTCTGATTGCTTGACAATTCTCTGTCAAACAAAAAATACAGAAACGCAGTGAAATAGCTGTTGACCGGATTTTCACACCATTCGGTGACATCTATTACCGCGCCGCCGATATAATGATTTTTGAAGTGTGCCTTTTTTTGGGATTCGTCGATAAAGCGGTTGATCTCTCTAAAGGTTTGCCCTTCACCAACGAAGGGAAGCGCAAAATCGAACGAAAGACATTCCTTCTTTTTGTGAAGATATTGCCTGATATCAATATACTCTCCTTGTATCAATTCCATATTTACCCTCCTTTTAATAATATCTTTATATTTGTGTATCGCGATCTGCACCGGGGGCGATCCTTGGCGTGCTCGCTTATAAAAGGTCTCAGCGCGCTTCTCCGGCAGGAGCCCGGTGCATTTGCGGATTCAATTTTCAAGGTGCGTTTTTAAACGACAAAAAAGCCGATTATATTAATCAAATACATACCGTAAAAAGGGTACACCACGCCTGTGGTAATTCTATCCCTTTTTAATTGTAATTGATTAATATAATCGGCTTCGTTTTGAAGCACTGTAAAAAGTGTTCTTAGACTATATCACAAAATATTTTAAATGTCAATAGGTTTTTAAAAAAATTTCCGCAGCGGTTCAAATAAACCCGCTGCGGATTTTTGTCTTTCAATTCCCTATGGGAAAGGTAAAGTTTTTTTCTGGTGAAACAAAAATATCTGATTCAACGTATCAATTCCCTATGGGAAAG
>DFHZ01000054.1 GCA_002371985.1 Ruminococcaceae bacterium UBA3710
AATGCGAGACGACCGATACGGCCGAATCCGTTAATTGCAACTTTAACCATGGTATAATACCTCCAAAATTTTTTTGCGTAACTATTTTACATCATTTTATATTATTTTTCAAGTCAAACTTGTCTAATTTTTAACAAATTTTCCATTTTCGTGAAATTAGCATATTAAATCAGCAAAATAAAAGTGATTTTTATAACTTTATTCAAAAGAGTTTTCTATATTCATTATAAGGTTTTCTGCGATTTTCATACCGTCAACCGCCGCTGATGTAATTCCTCCGGCATATCCTGCACCCTCACCGCAAGGATAAAGCCCGGAAAATGACAAACTCTCTCCGTCTGTATCTCTTAAAATTCTTACAGGTGAAGAACTTCTTGTTTCGGGTGCGGTTATTACGGCATCTTGGTCGGCAAAACCGCTTATTCTTTTATCAAATTCTTTTATTGCTTCCTTTAATGACGAGGTAACAAATTGCGGAAATATATCTTCAAGTTCTGCAAAAACGGTTTCGGGTTTAACGGTAGGTTTAACCTTTCCTATTTTTGCAGATTTTCCGAAAACAAAATGTCCTACGGTTGTAACAGGCACTGCACCACCTGCAATATCATACGCTTTTTTCTCAATATCTCTTTGCAATTCAAGACCTGCAAGTACATCTTCGCTTCCGAAATCTTTTGTTTCTACTCCGACGAGCAAAGCGGAATTGGCATTATCTTTATCCCTTGCATTTTCGCTCATTCCGTTTACGGCAAGTCTGCCATCTTCGCTTGATGCGTTTACAACCTCACCGCCGGGACACATACAAAATGTATAAACTCCTCTGCCGTTTTTAAGATGCACCGCCAATTTATAATCTGCCGGTTTTAAATACTTGCTTTCGGCAAATTTGCCATACATTGATTTATTAATATCCTTTTGAAGATGTTCTATTCTGACGCCGACAGAAAAAGGTTTTTGCTCCATAGAAACATTACTCTCTTTAAGCATTTTAAAGGTATCTCTTGCCGAATGACCGATAGCAAGAATTATTGTATCGCAAATAATTTTTTCGCCGTTTACAATAACTCCAACTACCCTGTTATCCTCTGTAATTAAATTTTCAAGTTTTGAACCGAAGTTGACTTCTCCGCCTAAAGATATTATTTCATTCCTTATATTTTTTACAACGGTTTTTAAAATATCGGTTCCGATATGAGGTTTTGCATCCACCAAAATATCTTCTTTTGCACCGAAAGTTACAAAAGTTTTTAAAACTTCTCTTATCCTCGGGTCCTTAATTCCTGTATTAAGTTTTCCGTCTGAAAAGGTTCCTGCCCCACCTTCGCCAAACTGAATATTGGAATTTTCCTTGATTTTTTTACCGCAGAAAAAGTCTTTTACATCATTTGTTCTTGTATCAACATCAAAGCCCCTTTCAAATATAAGAGGTTTCAAACCTGCCCTTGCAAGGACAAGACCGGCAAACATTCCGGCAGGTCCAAACCCTACTATAACAGGTCTGTTTTCAGGGATTTTTTCGCATTTTTTCCAATTATAAACCTTTTCTTCAAACAAATTGGCATTTTTTATTTTTTTAAGTATTGATTTTTCGTTTTTTGCTTCTACTAAAACAGAACAACAAAAATGAACATCGTTTTTGTGCCTTGCATCAACACTTTTTCTGTAAAGTTTTGCCGATATAATATTTGATACATCGGTTTTAAGTTCTCTTGCCATAATAGGTTTGAGGGTTGAAAAATCGGTATCAAGCGGTAAATTCACATTATTTACAATAATCATAGAATATCCTCTAAATATTCGAGTACGCCGTCGGTAGCGGCAAAGGAACTCGACCATGCCCATTGCAGGTTAAAACCGCCGCAATCGCCGTCAACATCAAGTATTTCTCCGACACAAAACAGTCCCTTTTCTTTCTTTGACATCATTGTTTTTTCGTCAAATTCTTTTGTGCTGATGCCACCGGCAGTAACCTGAGAATTATCAAAACCGGTTGTTGAAAGAACTTTAAACTGCATATTCTTAATGATATTTGCCATCTTTTTTATATCGGCAACACTAAATTCTGCAACATTATCGGATAATTTAATACCGGCGAGTTTAACTACCGCTTGTCCTACCCTTTTATTTAGCATTCCCGTAAAGAATTCTTCTGCTTTTCTGTTTCTTAAAACAGAAACTCTGTAAGATAGTAAATCACAAATATTTTCAAAAGAATATTCCGGCATAAGGTCAAGCGATACCGAAAACTCACCGCTTTGCCTTGAAATCTCTCTTGATAATTGCAAAATCGGAGGTCCTGAAAGACCGTAATCGCAAAACAAAACTTCGCCCTCTTCGGTTCTTATTGTTTTGCCGTTTAAAGTAAGTTTTGCTTTAGCATTTACCTTAATGCCTTTTAAACTTTTGGTAAGAAAGTTATCGGTTTTAATTTGAACGATTGCAGGAGATAATGCCACCGTTTTGTAGCCCTTATTCTTCATAATCCTGTACGCACTGCCGTTGCTTCCGAGTTTTTCACCGCCTGAGAGCAGTCCCCCTGCTACAATAACCGTTCTTGCCGTATATTCTATGCCGTTCGCTTTGACCGTAAACAAATCTTTATTCTTTTTTATATCGGTAACAGGGGTATCGGTATGTGTGATTACTCCCATTTCATCACAGGCAAAACGCAAAGCATCCACAACCGAGGACGCCTGTAAAGAATACGGATAGGCTTTATCGCCCTCAAAGGTGAAAACAATACCTATATCCGCAAAAAAGTTTTCTGTATAAAGATTGTCATACCTATTAAGTGCATATTCAAAAAAGCC
>DFHZ01000053.1 GCA_002371985.1 Ruminococcaceae bacterium UBA3710
AGATTTAGTTAAATTAAAAAGAGTATTAGCAAACCAAAACTGAATAATTTATACTAAAAATCGCCCTGAAAAATCAGGGCGATTTTTGATGCAATAAAACTTATTATTTTAATATAGTATCAAGCCATTTAATGCTTTCGCTTATCCAATCGTTGTTTGATTTTACTCTATCGGAAATATTATCACATGTTTGACTGTCGGCAGTCGAAAGACCGTGGTAGCCAAACGGGAAAATATGAAGTTCAAAAGAAATACCGTTTAAAGCAAGAGCATTTGCATAAACCAAACTATTATATACGGGAACGCAAGTGTCTTCCGCAGTATGCCAAATATATGTAGGCGGAGTGTCTTTTGTTACTCTTTTTTCAAGCGAGAATTTAAGAATATCGTCTTCTGTTAGTTCTTCTTTGCCTGTAATATTTTTAAAAGAGCCTAAATGAGCGATTTTAGGGTCTGCCGAGATTACAGGATAGCAAAGAACCGAAGCATTTACAGGATAACTGTCGGGGAAATATTTTCTTACTTCGTCGCAGTTATAAGAGGTTGAGTAATGACCTGCCAAATGTCCTCCTGCGGAGAAGCCGATAATTGCAACTTTTGATAAATCGCAATTCCATTCGTCAGCATTTTTATGAATTAAATCAACCGTTGCAGCAACTTCTAAAATCTGGCTCGGAAATCTATGCGGAGCACAAGAATAGTTTAACACAAACGCATTATATCCTTTTGCAATATACTGAACTGCAATAACTTCCGCTTCCCTTTGGGAACAAAAAGAGTATCCGCCACCGGGACAAACGACGATACTCGGTCGCTTTGTGTTTTCCCGTTTCATTTCGGTAATCACGGCAGGTAAATATATATCAACCGTTGCATCCTTTCCGTTTTCACCCAAAAACTTATAAAAATCTTTTAAATGCAATCTTTCAACATTCACTGTAATCACCTCATAAAATCTCAATCGTGTGTATTCTTTTAAATGTACTGTTAGAAGAGAGTTTTTCTATTCCCTCTTTAGTCTTAAAATCTTGATTTGTACCCAAACGGTCGGTAATGCCACACCAAGGCTCAACGCATATATAAGGAGCAAAAGGCTTAGTCCAAATCAGAAGATACGGAAAATCTTTAAATGTAATCTTAATTGCTTTTTCTGTATTCCTGTTTTTAAGTATTAAATTATCAAACGGAATATTAAGAAAAATCAAAGCATCGTCTTTAAAGTATTCGTTTTTAAGCGGAAGAACATTACTATCATTTAAGATTTCCATTTGTTCATATCCGAGCGTATCGGGACCCGATAAAATATTGCTTTTTAGTGTTTGCTTTGAGGGAAGTAAAATATCATAATCTTCAATTCCCTCGGGACAGGAATATCCCTCATGTGCACCTACAGAGAAAAACATTTCATTGTCATTTGTATTTTTTATAATATACTCAACATCAAGTTTATTCTCCCGCAATGTATAACGAATTCTGAACTCGAATTTATACGGATATATTTTCAATGTATCGGCATTGTCTACAAGAAGAAATGTAACTTGATTTTCGCTTTTTCCCTCGAGCGAAAAAAGCATATTTTTGGCAAATCCGTGCTTATCCATTTTATACTTTTTGCCGTCAATATAATATGTATCGTCTTTTAAAGCACTGCAAATCGGAAAAAGAACAGGAGAAGATCCATTCCAAAACTTGCTATCTCCGCCGTAAATATATTCTTCTTTACCCTTTTTAAGGCTTTTAAGTTCAGCACCGAACTCGTTAAACTCTGCACTTAAAATATTATTGCTTATTCTAACCACTAAATATCCACCCTCTTATTTTTGCCGACACTATTATATACCATAACCGATAGTATTTCAACTGATTATATTTCTTGAAAAGCAACGGTATATATGTTAAAATACAAAAAAAGTTTAATGAAGGAATTATATGGAAAATAAAAAACAACTTTTGGGAATGCTTTGTGCGTTAATCAGCAATCTGATTTTCGGTTTTAGTTTTATATTCTCAAAAATGGCTTTATCGGTAGCCCACCCGCTTATTATTCTAAGCACAAGATTTACAGTGGCTTTTCTTATTTTAAATATTCTTGTTTTTTTGAGAGTAATACATATTGATTTTAAAAATAAGCCTATAAAGAAACTGCTTTTTATGAGTATCGCTCAACCTCTTTGCTATTTTATTCTCGAACTGTACGGACTAAAAATGGTATCTTCGGCACTTTCGGGAATTATTATTTCGATTGTGCCCGTAGGGGTAATAGTATACTCTTCCCTCGTCGGTAAGGAAAAGCCGACGGCCTTGCAGTTTATTTGTACTTTTGTTTCGCTGTTCGGTGTCGCCATAATCAGCATATTATCCGACGACGGCGGAAAAAACACTTTAATAGGCATACTGCTTTTAGTAGGAGCAGTAATAAGTGCTGTGGCATTTAATATATTAAGTCGCAGTATTTCCTCTACATTTTCACCGTTTGAGCGAACTTATTTTATGTTTTTAGTTGCTACTATCGGATTTAATTCTATTACCGCAACCGTTCTTAATAAAACTTATGTTTCGCAAGCCCTTAAAGCTTTTTCATCAGGCAAATTCATTGTTTCGATTATATACTTGGCTATTGTTTCTTCTATATTGGCCTTTCTTTTATACAACTACTCAACTACTAATATTTCCGCCGTTCGGTCCTCATCTTTCTCGAATATTATTACGGTAGTTTCGGTTTTAGCGGGAATATTTATTCTAAAAGAAAAATTAAGTGTTATTCAAATTTTACTTTGTATTCCGATAAT
>DFHZ01000144.1 GCA_002371985.1 Ruminococcaceae bacterium UBA3710
AAAAAGAACATCCGCCGCGTCGGGAAAAGTAATGCAACAATATGAAAAAAACAGTTAGATTGTCATTGGCACTGCTTGGATTAGTGTGTTTGATACTTTGTTATCTATGTTGTAAATGGTACAATTATAAACAAAAATACAATGAATTTCAACAAAATATTGATCAAAACAAAATGTTTTCTAAAGGTTTGACACCTATTGACAATATGGTTTTATCCAGAAATCAGGAGGCATATTTGTATTGTAACACCGAATATATGACACAACATTATGGGCCTTATTGTAGTTCAAATTCTATGCCTTTGCGCGATTTTTTGTTGTATAACTATATCTTTGCGATACGAGACAGTAATATTTACGCCGCAGCCGATTTCGCGACAAACTATATGGCAGCTATTGACAATGGATACGTCGAACTTGACACCACTGTGATTAGAGAAGTCGAAAGACTGCTTTTGAATGTTGTGTCTTGTGCTCCTAATGATTCTGTCAGTGTTATTAAATTTTTGTCTGCGTGCAAATTGACACAACTATATGATGGAGAGTATGATAATTCCTTAAAAGACACTATCCTATACAAACAATTTAGTGATACAATGTCAAAATATGCAAAAAGGTTTTGATAGGCAAAAGGAGGCTATCGCGTCGGATCTATGACCCGACGCTGGTTAATATAAGGTTTTTCAATCCGCAGCACAATAAAACACTTGCCATAGCGTTAATGTTGGCGGATTGATAATTCAGATAATAAACAATATCGGATTGCAAATCCGATACAACATACAAAAAAAACGAACATCCGCCGCGTCGGGAGTTAAAATCACAAGAAGTTTACTGAAAAAAATCTGAAATGTCCAAGAAAGATATTATAATTGATGTATTAATGGTTGCAATCGCCATTATCATTTCATTTACCTTTTTTTTATATAAAAAAAATAACATCTTACAAGAATATGCTTTTGACAAATGTGATACAACTGAGATGCCAGAATTTTTAATACCTTTTTATTATGTACCAAATAATCCTTTCCCAACAATCAAAGTAAAAACTCAATCTTGTATAGACTCTATTTTTTTTCAATGGGATTCTATTCTTGTTAATGTCTCAAAATTCTTTTATTTGAAAGTATATAAAGCAGATTCTGTTTGTTTGCTGAATCCTTGCGATAACGAATGTTCGATTAAAGAAATGACGGTGTATTACAAAACTGGGGAAAGAATATACACAGGCAATTCTTTGAACAAAAATGACAGAATAAAAAGATTACTTGCAGTATTAGATTCAATTACAATCGCAGAAATGAAAAAAAATTCATATAGATATACGTCAACCTACGAAGAATTCCAGAAAAAAAACAAAGAAACTATACTCTATGACTATGAATACACTGAACATTTTGAGAATGGATTAAGGCAACCATACGATAGATTTGATGTCAAATTAATGTTTGTTTCTCGCTGAATAACTCCAATTGAAATCCGTCACGGCGGATCTGCGATTCGACGCTGGTTAATATAAGGATTTGCAATCCGCAAAACTAATAATCAACGAATTAAAGCCACAAACATAACTTTTGTAGAAACGGCAAAAGCACCGTCCTGCAATAAATTCGACTGTTCTACGTTATCCACACAAAACAAGCACCTTGCGAAGCAACCGAAACATATCACCCCGACAGGACGGCACCCTCAAAAGTGCCGAAAGCATCAATTTTTGGCAATCTCAAAATCCTGATAATCAGTATCCGTTCTTTTGGCAAAATGCTTCAGCCTTTACCGGCAAAGAAAAAGACTCAGAAACAGGCTTTTACTACTTCGGAGCACGTTACTACGACCCCTCTTTGTCCGGCCTTTTCATCAGCGTCGACCCGATGGCAGACAAGTACCCGAACATTTCTCCCTACGCCTATTGCGCTTGGAATCCTATTAAGCTGGTGGATCCCGATGGTGAGGAATTCTCCACTCATACTGACCATGAAGGTAAGGTCGTTGCAGTATTTGATGACGGCGACAATGGGGTTTATAGACATGGACCTAATCGTGATGGCTCTGCGGTTACGGAATACCAAATTACCAAAAGACATGATAGAAAAGGATCTTCAGCTGGCGGGACATACATGGGGGAATCTCTACATTCAATGAGTTTCGCTGATCAGAATTTGTATAATCAAACAGGTCAAGTTAAAGCACAAAGCGGAATGGTGATAGATTTTGGAAGCAAAGAATTAACATCAATAGCAAATTCGATTGTTGCTCAAAAACCCACTCTTTGGAAGTATCAGAAAAACGCAGGGAAAAGAGGAGACTGGGATATAAAGGCACACGTTGAAAATGGGTCCTTATTATATGGAAAATATGCATCTCCAAGGGATGCTGGCAATTTTGTAGCAGGTATGGTTGCTGCAGCTAATGGCCATCTACGTGAAGGTATTGCTCAATTGGGATTTGGTGCATATAATCTTGTGGGGAATAATAAATACAAAGCGGCATTAATTATCTTTGGTCTCTCGGGCACTTGTGCAGGAAGTCCTAATGATGGACTGAAATTGTTTAATCAAGTTATGCACGGAGAGGACATCCTGTCTCAACGATGCATCAATTTAGGGAAAGACTATCAGCGAAATAAGAATTAGTATTATGAAACAAAGAAACCTTTTTGTAGTTTTGGTAAGTATATTTCTTTTTTCATGCAATGAAAACTATTCTGAATCGATGTATTGCGCGGGAAGATATTCAATTATTCGACAAGACTGGAATGATTGCATGACAAAATTAACATACTTTGACAATAACAAAAATGAAATGGGGTCCGCTCTTTTTTATTATCCGGGAAGGGATGGATGGTTTATTATTGATAACATCTGGAATAATAACTGCGTATATGTTGTATTATGTGATGCCTGCCCCAAGATTATTATCCGAGACTCTTCCCAATTGATTATAAAACATGATTATCAAAATATACATGTTGGCAAGTCTAGATGGAGGAGGATTTCTTCAAATGACGATTTCCCAGTCATTCAAAGGAAAAATGAGGAATATGGGACAATCATAAAAAAAACACAACATAATAAAGGATACTACAACAAGGATATGCCTGATTGGGATAAATATCCAGGGAAATTTTATTATGTTTCAATTACAAACTAATGTTTGATTATAATTACTTATGCCGAATACTCAGTTGTCACATTGAATCTTTGCTCTGCCACTTTGTTAGTGTTTGATACCCTGTAGCGGCGGATTTGTGATTCGACGCATATCCCGTTGCGGCAGATCTGCGATCCGACGCTGGTTAATATAAGGATTTTCAATCCGCAGCGCACAAAAAAGAACACCCGCCGCATCAGGGCGTTTTCATCTTTAAGTTAAGACAGAAATCATATCTGCCAGACGTTTATTCAAGTTTTGATAGAGTGACAAAACCTGACGGTGCGACACACCCCGCCCGT
>DFHZ01000107.1 GCA_002371985.1 Ruminococcaceae bacterium UBA3710
TATCAAGATACATACTGTTTTTTGTGATTATACCTGTTTTATCGGCACAAATAACTGTTGTTTTTCCTAAAACTTCGAGGGCACTGACCTTTTTAATTATTATATCGTCCCTTATAATTCTTTCAATTCCTAAAGCAACTGCTATCGTTGATATAGCAGGAAGACCTTCGGGAATGGCTGAAACCGCAAGGCACATAGAATTAAGTAACGCAGTAGCAGTCGTAGAAGCGAAACCCTGATTTCTGAAATTGAAAATTACCTGTAATACAAAAACAATGGCACAAACTATAAGTATAGAAATATTTATTATTTTGCCGGTAGAATCAAGCCTTTCGCTTATCGGCAATTTATCTGAACCGCTTTGTTGATTTAAAGTGGAATTGTGTCCGATTTGAGTATTTAAACCGGTTTCTACTACTACCGCCTTTGCAGTTCCGTGAAGAGCAATACAACCGGAATATATCATATTTGTTCTATCCGAAATATCTGTTATTTCTTCAAGAATTACACTTTCTTTCTTGTTTACCGGTATATCTTCGCCACTTAGTATAAACTCGTTAGTTGAAAAATTATTAGTTTCAATGAGTCTTGCATCTGCCGGAACGCAATCGCCGGATTTAACAAGAATTATATCACCCGGAACTAACTCTTCGGAATTTACTTGCTTTTCAATTCCATCCCGAATTACGGTTGCTATGGGGTTTGTAACACTTCTTAAAGAGTTGAGGGCAATATCACTTCTAAGCATTTGATAAGCAGTTATAAGTGAATTTAATAAGACGATTAGTATAATCAGAAGGGGAGAGAAATAGTCGGTTTTTTGGTATACGAGCGAAAATATAAAAGAGATTACAGCAATAACAGAAAGTATATATACATACTTATTCCTAAGTTGCAATAAGAAATGCTTTTTAAAGGAAGGTTTTTCAATATTTCTGATAATATTTTTGCCGTATTTCTTTAATCTTAAATCGACGGTACCGTTTGATAATCCGTTTTCCGCCGTAACTTCAAGTTCGGATAAAACAGATTTAATATCAGCACTATGCCATATCATTTCCTACACCTCACACAGAAAGTTCAGATTTAATTTCGTCTGTATATAGTCTTTTTAATAGGGGGTCTACATTATTGCTCAAAAATTCTTCGACCTGCGAAACACTTCTTCCTATAAAGTTTTCAGGCGATAATGTAGAAAGTATCTCGTCTTTACTCATAGGAATGTTTATATCTTCGGATAAAAGTTCAATCAGATTGTTATCTTTGCCTTCTTGCTTTACCCGTCTTGCGGCATTATGTGAATGAACTCTTATAATTTCGTGAAGTTGTTGGCGGTCGCCACCTCTTTTAACAGATTCCATCATAATATTTTCAGTAGCCATAAAAGGTAACTTTTCATTAACTCTTCGCCCAATTACTTTTTCATTTACAACAATTCCGGAAGTTACATTAAGATATATATTCAAAATCGCATCAACGGCAAGAAATGCTTCGGAAACTGATATTCTTTTGTTTGCACTGTCGTCAAGCGTTCTTTCAAACCATTGTGTAGAAGAAGTAAATGCAGTATTTTGTAAATCGCATATTACATATCTTGAAAGTGCCGAAATGCGTTCACATCTCATAGGATTTCTCTTGTATGGCATAGCGGACGAGCCAATTTGAGATTTAGCAAACGGTTCTTCCATTTCTTCAAACGACTGTAAAATTCTCATATCATTTGAAAATTTATAGGCACTTTGGGCAATTCCGCTTAATGCCGAAAGGACATAAAAATCGGTTTTTCTTGAATAGGTTTGTCCTGAAACAGGAACACAGTCTTCAAAATTCATATATTTTGCTATTAGTTTATCCAGTTTTTTGACCTTTTCTTCATCACCACAGAAAAGTTCCATAAAACTTGCTTGGGTACCCGTTGTACCTTTTGAACCTAATAGTTTAAGATTTGACATCTGAAATTCAATGTTATCAATATCGTTAAGAAGTTCATTTATCCAAAGTGTTGCTCTTTTTCCAACCGTTGTAAGTTGTGCCGGTTGAAGATGGGTATATGCAAGGCAGGGAAGGCTCTTATATTCTTTTGCAAAATCGCTTAAGTTTTTAACTACGGCAACGGTCTTTTTAAGTACAAGACTTAAAGCCTCACGCATAGTAACAATATCTGTATTATCGCCGACATAGCACGATGTAGCACCAAGGTGAATAATCGGTTTTGCTTTGGGACATTGAACGCCGTAAGCATATACATGACTCATAACATCATGACGCACTTCCTTTTCTCTTGCTTCGGCAACATCATAGTTTATATCCTCGGCAAATTCTTCGAGTTCTTTAATTTGCTCATCTGATATATTAAGTCCTAACTCTTTTTCTGATTTTGCAAGAGCAATCCAAAGTTTTCGCCAAGTTTTGAATTTAAAATCCTGAGAAAATATATATTGCATTTCATCGCTTGCATAGCGAGTAGAGAAAGGTGAGATATAGGCTTGTCTGTTTTCCATTTTTACCCCTCTTATTGTTAGAATAAATACTAATGAATAATAACATTTTTTACATAAAAAGTCAAATCTAAGAAGTTTAATCATTTAAAAATAAAAATATTGTTAAAAAAATAACAATATTTTTTAAAATTGCAAAAATCTTTTTATGTTTTATGTTAAAAAAATAACAAACCTATTGACATATTTGTTATTCAAAAATATAATGTAATGGTAAAAATTTTTTGGAGGTACTCAAAATGTCAAGAGTATATAATTTTAGTGCCGGTCCTTCTATGTTGCCGGAAGAGGTTTTGAAAACTGCTGCGGAAGAGATGTTTGATTATAACGGCTCAGGTCAGTCTGTAATGGAAATGTCCCACCGTTCAAAGGAATTTCAGGCAATTATCGACCAAGCAGAGGCAGATTTGCGTGAAATTTTAAATATTCCCGATAATTATGATGTTCTTTTCTTGCAGGGTGGCGGTTCAACACAGTTTGCAATGGTTCCGCTTAACCTAATGAATAAGAACAAAAAAGCCGACTATATAATTACAGGTCAGTGGGCTAATAAGGCTTACAAAGAGGCTGCTCGTTACGGTAACGCAAGAGTGGTTGCTTCAAGTGCGGATAAAACTTATTCTTATATCCCAAAGACTAAAAGAGAAGATTTTGATAAGGATGCCGATTATGTATATATTTGTATGAATAATACAATTTACGGCACAAAGTTCCACGAACTTCCTGATACAGGTGATATTCCGCTTGTAGCCGATATTTCAAGTTGTGCTTTATCAGAGCCGCTTGATGTTACAAAATTTGGTTTGATTTATGCCGGTGCTCAAAAGAATATTGCTCCTGCAGGTGTTACTATTGTTATCGTTCGAAAAGATTTAATCGGCAATGCTATGGACTTTACTCCTACAATGCTCAACTATAAAACTCATGCCGACAACGGCTCAATGTTTAATACACCGCCATGCTACTGCATTTATCTTGCCGGTCTTACTTTCAAATGGATTAAGAAAATGGGCGGTTTAGAAAAGATTAAGGAAATGAATGAAAAGAAAGCAAAAATTCTTTATGATTTCCTTGATAGCAGTAAACTCTTTAAAGGTACTGTTGTTCCTGAGGACCGTTCTCTTATGAATGTTCCTTTTGTAACAGGTAACGAGGAACTTGATGCCAAATTCGTAGCAGAAGCGAAGGCTGCCGGGTTTGTTAATCTTAAGGGTCATAGAACTGTTGGCGGTATGAGAGCATCTATATACAATGCTATGCCTATTGAGGGTGTAGAAAAACTTGTTGAGTTTATGAAGAAATTTGAAAAGGAAAATGCTTAATGTTTAGTATTAAAACTTATAACAAAATATCAAAAATCGGTTTATCCGAATTTGACGATAAGTATACTATCGGCGACGATATTGAAAACCCGGACGGAGCAATAGTTCGTTCTGCTGCTCTTCATGATGTTGAATTCCCAAAATCGCTCAAGGCTATTGCCCGTGCAGGTGCAGGTACCAACAATATTCCAATTGACCGTTGCAGCAAGGAAGGAATAGTTGTTTTCAATACTCCCGGAGCAAATGCCAATGCTGTTAAAGAGCTTGTAATTGCAGGTCTTTTAATCAGTTCGAGAAGGGTTATTTCTGCTATTGAATGGGCAAGAACATTAAAAGGTCAGGGCGACGAGGTCGGCAAACTTGTTGAAAAAGGGAAAAGTGCCTTCGCAGGTCCTGAACTTAAAGGTAAAAAACTCGGTGTAATCGGACTTGGTGCTATTGGTGTTTTGGTTGCTA
>DFHZ01000125.1 GCA_002371985.1 Ruminococcaceae bacterium UBA3710
GCGACAACAAACACAGGTTATCAGCCGGTGAAACAATTACTTTTTAATTGATAATAACAAAAAACTATGATAAAATATAAGAAACAATCGGTAATGGATGTGACAATAAAATGAGTAAGGTTATTATTATTTCCAGAATGTATGCCGGGGATTATTTGAAAGAAAATATCGGTCATGAAGTTATCAATCTTTTTAAGTCTGACAACGGCAATAATTATATATACGTTAACAAAGACGGAAAAATAGATTCAAAATACAACAACTCAGTTGAAGCGATTATCCTCGTTAAACACGTCGAAAAAGATGTGATGGAGGTCGTTGCTAAAGCACAAGAATTGGAACAAGTCCTTTACAAAAGCAATAAAACGGCAGACGATATTAAACACCAGATTGATTACATCGAGCAAAATTCAATTACATACGGCGGTGTTTATATTTATCTAGTTTATGGAAATTCTGATATTGAAAAGATTACCGTTACATTTAAGGCTAATAAGCTTAGAAAAGTACAAGCGCCGGTGTATCTTGTTCAGGATAAAAACAAACTTGATTTTTATAAAAATTCTGTTTTTCTGCCGCAAAAACATTTCTCACTACAGAGCCTGAAAATGTACTATAGCGAAAAAGAACTCTCAGAAGATTACTCAATCTTACAAAGTATGTTAGAAACAGAAAAATATTGGGAAAGTACCAACTCAACAGAAACATTAAGCTTGTCTGATATTGATGATTGGCATCAAAGAAACAGTTTTATATCAGTTATTCGAAAAGAGTATGACGAACTTGTCTATTCAAATTTATTATCATATATTTTTGAACAAAACCGTCTTGTTTTTCTTGAATTTGCACAGGAAGTCCTAAAAATAAACACACTTACAAGAGATTATGAAATCATCCGTGAATCCGAAAATAATATTGATATATGGATAGAAGATGATAACAATGTTATTATTATTGAAAACAAGATAAAATCCAAAATCAACGGTGAACATCATAATATTTACAGTGATAAAGTTCAAAGTCAACTGAGTAAATACTATAATCACGCTAAAGATAAATGTCCGGACAAGAACATATATTGCTATATTTTTTCTCCGGACTACAACTCAATCAATTTAGAAAAATATGAAACCGGTAAATATTACAAAACAATAAAATACAGTCAAATCTATAACTTTTATATTAAGTGCGCCGGTTCAATGCTTCACACAAATTATTTTTCCGAATTTATTGACGCTATCCATCTTCACTCGACAAAGATTGATCAAAGCAACTATGAAATCATGAAAAATCGCTTCATTTCGAGAATTAAAAACATTCTTGAAATAAAGAGCTTACAGGGTTAATTTGCATAATTAATCGGCTGAGAAATGTAAAGAATCTCTCAGCCGATTTTGATATTTATTTTATATCTGTTAACCCCCTACTCCTTTTCGCCTTCGAGGTCGCCTATTCGGTGATTGGCGACCTTGATTTTTTCGTCGAGCAGGTTGATGGATTCCTCCGCCTTGAACATTCGCTCAATCAGGTTGTTGTGCTTATCGACCTTTTTTTCGAGCTGTTCAATGCGGTAGTTGCTGAGCTTGCTCGTCGCCAAAATTCCTCCCAGCGTTCCGCCGAGAGTTCCGATCAGGCTGAGCAAGGCTACGATTACGGTTTCTGACACATCGCGCCTCCTTTGCGCGGAATTTCCCCCTATATCAATTATAGAACATTTATTCGATTTTGGCAAGCGCCTGCCGTATTTTTCTTGATTTATACTGCTCTTGATGATATACTTAACTCAGCAAACTTACGGAGTGAAAATTATGGAATTCAAGCCGATAGCGTTTTTGCACAACGATTTTCCGACGAAGTTCGGTCTGCCGAGGCAGAGCGGAATGGCGGACAGCCTTGTGTCGCGCGTGGTGATGGAAAAGGAATATCAAAATCCCGAGGCGTTCCGCGGAATTGAGGAATTTGAATATTTATGGCTGTTGGCGGTTTTTGAGCCTTTAGGGAACAGGAGCTGGTCGCCGACGGTACGTCCGCCGAAGCTCGGCGGCAACAAGCGTATGGGCGTTTTTGCCACGCGCTCACCGAACCGCCCGAACCCGATTGCGCTGACGAAGGTCAGGCTTTTGTCGGTTGAGTGCGGCTGCGCCGAGGGAACTGTACTCACGGTTTCGGGAGCGGATTTGATGGACGGCACGGCGATACTCGACATCAAGCCGTACCTGCCGTTTGCCGACAGCGTTCCAAACGCCGCGACGGGCGCTTACGGAATTGACAAGCAGGCTCTGCTCGAGGTTGAAATCCCCGACGATATCCAAGCTCTCTTTAACGACGGACAAATCGCCGCGCTTAAGGAAGCGCTTGCGTTTGACCCGCGCCCGGGCTACAAGGGAGATGACGAGCGGATTTTCGGCTTTTGCTACGGCGGATACGACATTAAATTTAAGGTAAATAACGGCTTGCTGACGGTGGTCGGCGCAGAGCCGATGAAGGGCATTGAATAAAGCACAATATATTTGTAGGGTTCAGTCTTGACTGAACCGCTGAAAAAGAGCAAAACCTTGTGCTCAAATCGCGGTTCGGTCAAGACCGAACCCTACGTTATTTATTTAGGTTTTAAGTTTGGTTATTTTACAACTATCGCCTGCTTGAACATTTGCTCGTAGCGCTTCTTTACCAAATCCTTTTTGAAGCAGGAAATCGTGCCGGCGGTGGAGTCGCCAAAGTAATAATTTTCTTTGTCGTAGCCTGCGAGCACAAGGCAGTGCTCGTGCATATACCACGAGAATTTGTCACCGATTTTCGTCTTTGCGTTTTCGTCGACGTAGTTGACCGTCCAGGTGTGGTAGACGTAGGGCTCCTGCATATAGGTCGTCGCCCAAATCATAACGGGTACGCCCTTTGAAACGTACTGCTCAACCAAATCATCGAGCTCGACATTCTCCAGCGCGTACGCCTTTAGGTTTGATTTTTGGTCTTTCAAATACTCGTTCATACTCTTTGCCATTGACGGAGCGTACACGCCCCATCCGGCGTAAGCCGTGCCTGCGAACGCGCTGTACATATCCGGACCTTCGCCGTCCAAGCCGTCCTCGGTCAGATAAACGTACTGACAGTTGAGGTAGCTGTCGGCAATTGTATGCTCGTCCAAGTCAAAGCCGAGGGAGTTTAGCAGCATTGTGCAGGCGTAGGTTTCGCAGCCTGCCTTAAGGTCGTCCATCGCGATCGCCTTTACGGAGTTTATCATATAGCTTTCGGGGATAGTGTTCTCCTGCACGGCAGGCTCGGTCGGCTCTGGCTCGGCAGGTCGGGAATTTGCAGGAGAAATACAGGCGGCAATAATGCTGAGCGCAATTATCAAACCTGCGAGCACGGAGAGTACCGCAAGCTTTCTCTTTTTTACGCGCGTAAGCCTGAAATGTTTTAAGGACTTAATGTAATACATTATTTCCCGCAATTTCCGTTTAATCATTTTATCCCACTTTTGTCACGGTATAATTTTCGTTTTCTGTATCCAAGCAAAGCACGGCTTTAACAGCGTCTTCGGCG
>DFHZ01000056.1 GCA_002371985.1 Ruminococcaceae bacterium UBA3710
GAGGAGATACGGTCATCAGCCAAACTTTGTTCTGAATGCTTTTTTTGTTTACGCCCGTTTTAAGGGTGGCAGGTATATCTTCGCTCTTGACTATGGCACAGTCAACACTGCCCTTTTCAAAAAACTCGTCGGGTTTTTGGTCTTTCTTGTTTGATATGAAAACGGCGGCATTTTGGGCTGAAAAATCGCCGTTATATTTTTCGTTTCTATATAGTCTTATACCAAAATCGTCAGGGTTCCATTTTTTAAGGACATACGAACCGTTACCCATAACGCAGTCGGCTTTAAGTCCGTATTGTCCTACGGTGCCTTTAAAAAACTGCTCGTTGCAGGGCATACAAACAGAGGTTGTAAGTGTGTCTAAAAAGTATTCGTCCCGTGTTTCAAGGGTTATTTTAAGCACATTTTCCGTAGTCGCTTCAACCCCTAAATTTGAGGGGTCAAGGCGACCTGACAATATTTCTCTTGCGTTTTTTATACATAGTAATCGGTCGGAAAATGTTGCTTTGACATTAGGAGTTACCGCCCGTCTGAAACCGAAAACGAAATCGCCTGCGGTAAGTTTTGTGCCGTCGCACCAAGTCGCATTCTCCCGCAAGTTGAAAGTAAGGCTTAAACCGTCGTCAGAATAAGAACTGCAAACACCGTTTACAATTTCGCCCTTTTCATTCTTTCGCAGTAGACCCTCAAATATATTCCGTACGATTAAAAGTTCCTCATCGGTTGAGGCGGTTTGAGGGTCCAATGATGTGGGTCTTGTTTCAATATTTAAATAGACATAGTTTTTTGAATAATCTTTTCCGCAACCGCAAAACGATATTGAAAAAACCGCACATAAAACTATTAAAGATATAAATCTTTTGAGTTTCATAAATCAACCCTGCATAAAGGTATACATAGCACGGTAGCACATATATACATCAAACTTTGCTGTAGTTTCAAAGGGAGCGTGCATAGAAAGGACGGGGACACCGAGGTCAACAACATCTATTCCCATATTGGCGATATAAACGGCAACCGTTCCGCCACCGCCGATATCAACCTTTCCGAGTTCGCCCGTTTGCCAGATAATGCCGTTTTTATCGAGTAAATCTCTTATTTTTGCCACATATTCCGCCGAAGCATCGCTCGTTCCCGATTTTCCTCTTGCTCCTGTGTATTTTGTTACGACAACGCCGTAGTTAAGCATACTTGCATTTTTTCTTTCGTGAACATCGCTGAATGTCGGGTCAAGACCGGCATTAACATCGGCAGAAAGACAAGCCGAGTTTCTTATGGCAACACTTGTGTCGCCACCCTGCATTTTTGTAAGGTCGCCTATAATATGAGCCAAAAAGTCGGATTCAAGCCCCGTATTTCCGCATGAGCCGATTTCTTCCTTGTCAGCAAGTATGGCAAGTGCAGTTTTCTTCGGGTTTTTAACATTCATAATTGCCGTTAAAGCCGGATAGGCACAAACACGGTCATCCTGACCGTAAGAGCCTATCATAGAACGGTCAAAACCAATATCGCAGGACTTGAACGCAGGTACCATTTCGAGTTCCGCAGATAGAAAATCCGTTTCGGTTATGCCGTATTTTTCATTTAAAATCTTTAAAATGTTGAGTTTTACAAGTTCACTGCCTTCGTCATCCTTAAAGGGTCTGCTTCCGATTAAAACATTGAGTTCTTCGCCCTTAATTCCTTCGGCTAATGTGCGTTTTGACTGCTCGCTTGCAAGGTGTGGCAAAAGGTCGTTTACAACAAATTTCGGGTCGTTTTCGTCCTCGCCGATATTAACATCTATTACACTTCCGTCTTTGAGTGCAAAAACACCGTGGAGAGAAAGCGGTGTGGTCGGCCACTGATATTTTTTAATTCCGCCGTAGTAGTGGGTTTTGAAAAGACCGAGTTCGATTTCCTCGTATAACGGGTTCGGTTTAAGGTCAAGTCGGGGAGAATCTATATGAGCGGCAGTAATGTTTATACCGCTTTCGCAAGGCTCTTCGCCAATAACGGCGAATGCTACCGTCTTACCTCTGTTGTTAAAGTAAATCTTATCTCCGCTTTTGTAACTCTTTGACCTGTCAAAGGGGGTAAAACCGTTCTTTTCGGCAAGGGCAACGGCTGTTTTTACAGCCTCTCTTTCGGTTTTTGCCGAGTTTAAAAATGATTTATAACCTTCGCAGTAATCGTTTGCTTTGGTTATTTCCTCTTCACTTGCCGTAAGAAGACCGTTTTTCCTTTTTAAAAACAGTTTTTCCTTAAGTTCTTTTGTTAAATCAGACATATTTTATTCCTCCGTATCGGTATATAATTTAAGTATTTCTGAAATTTTGTTTGTATATTCCGCAAGATTGCCGTCATTGTAAATAATGTGGTCTGCCTTTGCTTTATAAAATTCGTCGGGCTTTCCTGCGTTCATTCTGATAAGTGCATCGCTTGTTTGTATTTTGTCCCTTGCAATAATCCTCCCAAGTCTTATTTCTTTAGAAGCCAAAATCGCAATGGTTGTGTCGCAAATACTGTCAAGTCCGCTCTCAAAAAGGGTTGGAGCATCAAGCAAAATGGTCTTTTTATCGGTGATTTCTCCCTTTATAAGTTCCGTAATAAAGGGAAAAATAGTTTCGTTTAACAGGTTTGTATTTTCCCTTGACGAAAAGGCTCTTCGTGCTAATTCACGGCGGTTAAGAGTGCCGTCCTTTTTAAGTATTCCCGAAGAAAAGGCATTTACAAGAGCATTTAGCCCCGGCGTCCCTTTTTTTACGGCTTTACGGGCGATTTTGTCGCAGTCTATAACTTTTATGTTTTTGATGTTTCCTGCTACCAGACAAGCATAACTTTTCCCCGACCCCGTAGGACCTGTAAGACCGATTATTTTGTTCATAGTTTTATCACCTTATATGCTGCGGCACGGATAAGCCTGTTATATACTGCAAGACCCACACCGCTTTTTGACGGTGCGTGTATGTAAACCGAGGTTGCATTCTCGTTGTCAACATCCCTTAGTGCCGAAAAAACATTTTTTGCAAGGGTGGATTCGTCGGACTTTGTGCCGTATACCATATATTTTGTTGATATAAATTCCTCGTCTTCGCTAAAACAAAGGGCAAGGGAGTTTTCTTTGCCGTTTACAAATTCGGCAAAGTCCTTTGAAGAGCCTTCTACCAAAAAAGCCTCTGTCTTGGGCGAATAATGCTTGTATTTCATACCCGGCGAAGATACTTTTGCATTTTTTTCGGGCTCGGCAAAAACCGCCTTGTCAACCTCAATGTCGGGCAAAACCTCTTTCAGTTGTTCGAGGGTTATTGCACCCGGTCGAAGCAGTCGGGGTTTTTCGCCGAAAAGCGATACAACGGTTGACTCTACACCTACAAGGCAGTCATTTCCGCAGACAACCGCATCTATTTTGCCGTCTAAATCGTTTAAAACATGGGTGTATGTTGTAGGGCTCGGCATTCCCGATGTGTTGGCAGACGGAGCGGCAAGCGGAAGTCCCGAACATTCAATTATATCCCTTATCGACTGTTCGCTCGGCATTCTTATTGCAACTGTATCAAGTCCGCCGCAGACACTTTCTGCCACTAAATCGGTTCGCTTTAAAACCATAGTAAAAGGTCCCGGCCAAAAAGCCTTGGCACACTTTATTGCCGTATCCGGTATTTCTCTTGCTACTTTTCTAAGCATATCCATACCGCTTATGTGAACAATAAGCGGATTATCCTGCGGTCTGCCTTTAGCCTTGAACACATTTTTTATTGCATTATCGTCAAGTGCCGAAGCGGCAAGACCGTAAACAGTTTCGGTAGGTACGGCAACTATTCCGCCCGACTTTAGTATATCACTTGCAATCTTTATGTTTTTATCATAATCGCCCGAAATAATATCGAGCCTTAAAGTCTTCATTCTTAAAAACTTCCCTAATTATATTGTTCTTTAAGTGCTTCGGCTCTGTAATGAGTGATAAGGGCATCAATTATCTCGTCAATATCGCCGTCCATAATCGACTCGATTTTGTAAAGGGTTAGCCCTATTCTGTGGTCGGTAACTCTGCCTTGCGGGAAATTGTATGTCCTTATGCGTTCGCTTCGGTCGCCCGTGCCGACCTGACTTTTACGGTCGGATGCAATAGCATCGTCATGTTCTTTCTTTGCGGCATCGAAAAGTCTTGCTTTAAGAACACGGAGTGCTTTATCCTTGTTTTTAAATTGGCTTCGCTCGTCCTGACATTCTACGACTGTGCCTGTCGGAATATGAGTAATTCTGATTGCAGAAGAGGTTTTGTTTATGTGCTGACCTCCGGCACCCGACGAACGGAATGTATCGATTTTAAGGTCGGCAGGGTTAATATCAACCTCAACATCGTCTGCTTCCGGCAAAACGGCAACCGTTACGGTTGATGTATGCACTCTGCCTTGCGTTTCGGTATCGGGGACACGCTGAACTCTATGAACTCCGCTCTCGTATTTAAAACGGGAATAAGCACCCTGACCCTCAATCATAAAGGAAATTTCCTTGTATCCGCCGAGTTCGGTTTCGTTTACATTGGTTATGTCAACCGAAAAATTATGTGCCGCCGCATACATAGAATACATACGAAACAGCGAAGCCGCAAAAAGTGCCGACTCTTCGCCGCCTGCACCGGCTCTTATTTCAATTATAACATTCTTTGAGTCGTTCGGGTCTTTTGGTAAAAGCAATATTTTAAGTTCGTCATTTGTTTCTTCAATACGCTTTTTTGCGTCCTTTAATTCCTCTTCGGCAAGGTCTTTGAAATCTTTGTCGGCATCGGGGGAGCCGATAATTTCCAAAGCCTCTTTTTCGTCTTCAAGAGCCTTTTTATATTCACGGAATTTTTCGACTATCGGATAAATTTCGCTATGCTCTTTCATAAGTTTTGTAAATGTTGCGGTATCGTTTATCGTTTCGGGTCTTGTAAGTTCAATACTTATCTGTTCAAAACGGTTTTCAACCGCCGAAAGTTTATCTATCATATATTTTCTCCCGGTTTAATTATCCTTTTAACGCCTTTTTCTGCCTTTTTTCGGGGTATCATAATTTCATGACCGCATTTATCACAAACCAAACGAAAGTCCATACCTATTCGTGTAACCGAAAAGATATTGTTTCCGCAAGGATGGTTTTTTCGCATAAGCAGTTTATCTCCGACTGAAATATCCATAAAATCACCAAAAATAAGCATAATAATCTAAATTATAGTATAATATAAATCAAAAATAAAAGCAATAATTTCTTGAATATATTGCGGTAAGATGTTAAAATCAAAAAGAAGGTTTTAAAAATAGGGGGAAGCGGTATGGCGGTAAAGATACTCCACATGGCGGATTTACATATAGGTGCAAACGAATCTTTTTTAGGCGAAAGGGCGGTTTCAAGAAGACTTGAAGCACTGCTTACCTTTGAAAAAGCCGTAGATTTGGCAAAAGAGGAAAGAGTTCAACTTTTTTTAATAGCCGGAGATTTGCTTGATTCAAACAGAATAGAAAATTCGTTTGTCGAAAGAGTTTTAGATAAAATTTCTACGGCTAATGAAATTAAATTCGTATTAAGTCTCGGAAATCATGACCCGTTTAATACCGATTCGCCCTTTTCAAGGGCAAAAATTCCCGAAAATTTATATGTTATGCCGACAAAAGACACTTGTATAGAGCCTTTTGAGGGTGTTAAAGTTTACGGCAGGTCTTTTAGCGAAAGCCTTCAAAAAGGCGAGGACCGTTTTTCGGTTCCTGCCGATGAAAACACGGTCAATATTATGTGTATTCACGGTTGTTTCGGCATTTCGGGCGAATATAATCCGATAAGCGACAATTTTGTTTTGACAAGCGGAATGGACTATATCGCATTAGGGCACATTCATAAGCGAAGCGAACCTCAAAAACTCGGAAATACCTATATCGCATACAGCGGTTGTACCGAGGGGCTCGGATTTGACGAACTCGGCGAAAAGGGTGTTTATATTGGAAATATTGATAAAAACCTTTGTGATATAACATTTGTGCCTATTCAAAGAAGAATGCATATTGTCGAGAGAATTGATGTAACAAACCTTGAAAGCGAGACTGAGATTTTTGATAAAACATTACTCTTTTTAAAGGAAAAATACGGCGAGAATTTTGCCGATAATCTTTATAAAATCGTTTTAACAGGCGAAATCCCCGAAACACTCGACATAGACAAAAACGAAATTGCCGAAAGGCTTAAAAGCGTAACATATTTTGCTAAAGTATATGACGAAACAAGCATTAAATTTGACCTGCAAAAAATCAAAAACGAGGTAACACTGCGGGGAATATTCGTAAAAAATATGCTCCAAAAAATTGCTTCCGATAAGGAAAATAAAACAATCTACGAAAGAGCATTAAAACTCGGACTGGGGGCATTTGAAAAAGAGGTAAATTTCGATGAAGATTAGTAAAATTTATATAAGTGCCTTTGGGGGACTTAAAGATTTTTCAATAGAATTAGACGGTAATATGAATGTTGTTTTCGGCGAAAACGAAAACGGAAAAACAACACTTATGGCATTTATCCTTGCATCGTTTTACGGCACAAAGACAAAACAAAAGTCCGTAAGTGCAAATATGAGAATTAAGTATGCTCCGTTTGACGGAAGTCCTATGGGAGGCAGAATATACTTTGAAAATGCCAATAAGAATTTTTGTCTTGAAAGGCAGTTTTTAAAATCGGACTCTACCGATAAAGTAACCCTTACCAATATGGATACAGGCGAGAGGGTATCCGTTCCGAGCGATATAGGTACAACCCTTTTCGGTATGGGAGCAGACGCCTTTAAAAGCAGTATGTTTATAGGTGCCGAAAAGTCGGGCGAGGTAGGCGAAGAAGCGGTAGGCGAACTGAACGCAAGACTTTCTTCGGTTGCTCTTACTGGCGACGAGAACACATCCTTTGAAAAAATATCTTCAAGAATAGAAAAGGCAAAGGAAAAAGTTCTCTCAAAATCGGGCAGAGCAGGGCTTTTGTTTAAAGCAAAGGAGCAACTAAAAGACTTAAACGACCGATACGAGAACGCAAAAAGCGATTTGGCAAGAAAATCCGAAATATCAAAGGAAAAGGAAGATTTAATCAAAAAGGGACAGGAATTAAGCACAGAATACCTTAAGTATAAAAAGATAACCGACAGCAAAGAGGATATAAAAAACGCTGAAAAACTGAAAGAATATCTTGATTTAAAGGCTAAACTTGATAAACTTAACGAGTCCCTTACAATGTCAAACGGAAAAATAGCCGATTCGAGTTTTGTGTCAAGTCTTAAATTTTGTCTTTCTAAAATTGAAAGTCAACAAGAAAAATGCGATGATATAAAGAAAGATATAGCGGAACTTGAAAGGGCAAGCGAACTTGACGGAAATATGTCAGGCGAAGAGGCAAAGTCTAAACTTGAAACCCTTAAAAAGGATATTTTCGACCTTGACACAGAAAAAACAAAACTCGAAAGCGAAAAAGAAAAATTCGCTCAAAAACTCGAAGAGGCTGAAACTAATCTCAAAGAGAGCGAAAATGCTAAAAAGCCGTTTAATCCTCTGTTTGTCTTTTTAGGCATAGTTTGTGCTGTTGCCGGAGTTACAGCAGGTATAATTACAAATCCGCTTTTCTATATTTCGGCATTGTTTGGAGTTTTGTTGCTTGTTTTGGCATTCGTTTTTAAGCCGAACAACGAAGGGGCAGTTTTAGAGGCAAAAGAAAGAATAGCCGAAATCAAGCAAAGCATAGCCGGAATTAAGGATAAATCGGCAAACATCAGCGAAAAAATCACCGATTATACGGGAAATATGAATATGCTCGTATCTGTGATAAATGCCGACGAAACGGTAAGAGCAAAGCGAAAAGAAGAACTTTCCGCAAAAAAAGAAAGATTAAGCGAAGAAAACGAAAAATTAAACGGTCTTAAAGGCGAACTCGAAGAAGTATCGGGCGGAATAAGCCTTGAAGAATTAGATTTGACCGAAATGGAAAAGAATGCCGAAACGCAAAAGAATTTAAAATTAAGGCTTAACTATCTTTGCAAAGATTTAGGCAATATCTCTTATGAAGAGGCAAGAGAAAAACTTGCGAAAAACGAAAATGCAGAGAAAACCGAAAACATTGATTTTGTCGAGGCGGAAAGAGAAAAAGAGAGAATAGGCGAAGAAATGAACAAAACAAGGGACAGAATAACATCCCTTGATACCGAACTTAAAACATCTTTCAGAAACTCTGAGCAACCCGAAGTTTTGGAAAGGGAAATTTCTCTCCTGCTTGAAAAAATAAGAAATTATTCCGACTTTGTTGATAGTTGTAACATGGCAAGAGAGGTTTTGGAAGAGAGTTTTTCCGATATAAGAAAGGGTTACGGAACTGCTCTCGAAGAAAAAACACTTGAGAACTTTTCTCGTCTTACCAACGGAAAATACGGCAATATCGGTATAAGTAAATCACTCGATATTACCGTAGAAGATAAAAATATTTTCGGTATGAGAGAGGTTGAGTATTTAAGCACGGGCACTATCGACCAGGCAGTTTTGTCTCTTCGTCTTGCTATTTGCGAACTTATCGGCAAAAACGGAAAAACACCTGTTATGCTCGACGATGCACTTTCAAATTACGACGATAAAAGAACTCTTGAAGCCCTTAAATTTTTAAAAGAGTTTTCGTCTGATAATCAGGTTTTGCTTTTTACCTGCCATAAATCTATTGTTGATATGGCAAAGGAAATAGGCATTACAACAAAGAATTTAAGAGGTTAAACAGTTTTAAAATATAACACGGGCGGATACCATCCGCCCGTGTTTAATCCTTAAAGAAATCTTTTGCTTTTTCTATAAAAGATTTCTTCTTTTTATAGTTTTTATCGGTTGAGGTTGAAGCAAATTCTTTTAGTTTCTGCTTCTGCTCTTTTGAAAGGTCTTTAGGAACTTCTACTGTAATTTTAACATACTGGTCGCCTCTGCCAATGTAGTTAAGCCTTTGTATGCCTTTGCCACGCAGTTTAAATTCATCGCCCGGTTGTGTTCCCTCGTGAATTTGGAACTTAACCTTGCCGTCAAGGGTAGGAACGGTAATTTCCGCACCTAAAGCTGCCTCGGTAAAGGTTATCGGGATTTCGCAGTAAACATCAAATCCGTCCCTTTCAAAAATCGGGTGGGGACGAACATTAACACTTACACGAAGGTCGCCCGAAGGACCGCCGTTTACGCCGGCATCGCCACCGCCACGAACCGAAAGTACCTGACCGTCATCAATACCGGCAGGTATTTCAACCGTTTTTTCAACCGTATGGCGAATTCTTCCCTTACCTGCACATGTATGGCAAGGGTGGTCGATAATTTTACCGCTTCCGTGGCAGTTGTTGCAGACAGTCTGCGTCTGCATTTGCCCGAAAGGAGTTCTTTGAACGGTATTAACTCTGCCCGAGCCATGGCAAACAGGGCAGGATTTTGAAGAAGTACCCTTTTCGCAACCCGTTCCGCCACAATCGGTACAGTTATCTATTTTTGTAACCTTTACGGTCTTTTTGCAACCCTTTGCCGCCTCTTCAAACGAAAGATTGACAGCACTTGTTGCATCGTTTCCACGCCTTGGTGCGTTCGGGTCTCTCTGCCTTCCGCCACCGAAACCGCCGCCGAAGAACGAACCGAAAATGTCGCCCAAATCTCCGAAGTCGCCGAAACCGCTGAAACCGCTTCCGCCGTAACTACCGCCACCGCCACCGGCACCGAAGTTCGGGTCAACACCGGCATGACCGAATTGGTCGTAACGGGCCCTCTTTTCCTTATCGGAAAGTACCTCATAAGCCTCGTTTACTTCCTTGAATTTTTTTTCTGCCTCTTTGTCGCCCGGATGAAGGTCAGGGTGGTATTTTTTTGCGGCTTTTCTGTATGCTTTTTTAAGGTCATCGTCGTTTACCGACTTATCAACACCTAAAACCTCATAATAATCTCGCTTATCAGCCATAAATTTCTCCTGCTAACAATTATGTATAAATACAAAACTTTTCGGGAGGAGTATCCCCCTCCCTTAAAGTTTAAAACGAAATGTTAATTATTTATTATCGTCAACATCGGTAAAGTCTGCTTCGTAAACATTGTCGGCATTACCGCCGTTTGCATTAGGCTCTGCATTCGGTTGACCCCCGGCCGCCTGTGCCTCTTGGGCTGCCTTATAAACCTTTTCGCTTACGGCATAGAGTTCTTTCTGGAGTTCTTCCTGTTTAGCCTTGATAGCATCAATGTCTTCGCCCTTGAGTGCCTCTTTCAAAGCATCTTTTGCAGTTTCAATTTTAGACTTTTCGTCAGCCGATAATTTGTCGCCCAAATCGGTGATTGTCTTTTCGGTCTGATAAATCATCTGGTCTGCATTGTTGCGGACATCTACTGCCTCACGGCGTTTCTTGTCCTCTGCGGCATAACTTTCAGCCTCTTTAACAGCCTTATCAATATCTTCCTTAGACATATTTGTATTTGAAGTAATGGTGATATTGTTTTCTTTGCCTGTTCCGAGGTCTTTTGCAGATACATGAACGATACCGTTTGCGTCAATATCGAATGTTACTTCGATTTGAGGAATGCCACGGGGAGCAGGAGCAATACCGTCAAGGTGGAATACACCTAAAGTCTTGTTATCCTTTGCAAATTCACGCTCACCTTGGAGTACATGAACCTCAACAGAGGTCTGACCGTCGGCAGCGGTTGAGAAGATTTGGCTCTTCTTGGTAGGAATTGTGGTGTTTCTTTCGATAACCTTTGTAGAAACTCCGCCCATTGTTTCGATACCCAAAGAAAGCGGTGTAACATCGAGAAGGAGAAGACCCTTAACATCTCCGCCTAAAACTCCGGCTTGTAAGGAAGCACCGATAGCAACGCATTCGTCAGGGTTAATGCCCTTGAAGGGTTCGCTTCCCATAAATGCTTTAACTGCTTCTTGTACGGCAGGAATACGGGAAGAACCGCCTACCATAAGAACCTTGTTTATATCGCCCTTATTAAGACCGGAATCTGCAAGAGCCTGACGAACAGGACCCATAGTAGCCTCAACAAGGTCGGCTGTGAGTTCGTTGAATTTTGCACGGGTGAGGGTTGTTTCAAAGTGTTTAGGACCGGTTGAGTCTGCTGTTATAAACGGTAAGTTAATATCGGCAGTAGTCATACCCGAAAGGTCGATTTTAGCCTTCTCGGCAGCCTCTTTAACCCTTTGCATAGCCATTTTATCGTTTGACAGGTCTATTCCTTGCTCAGCCTTGAATGTAGCAACGATATAGTCCATAATTCTCTTATCGAAGTCATCACCGCCAAGACGGTTGTTACCGGCAGTAGCCAAAACTTCCTGAACGCCGTCGCCCATTTCGATAACCGAAACATCGAATGTACCGCCGCCAAGGTCATAAACCATAACCTTTTGGTCGTCTTCTTTATCAATACTGTAAGCAAGAGCAGCGGCAGTAGGCTCGTTGATAATTCTTTTAACTTCAAGACCGGCTATCTTTCCGGCATCCTTGGTAGCCTGACGCTGAGCATCGGTAAAGTAAGCCGGAACGGTGATAACAGCCTCTGTAACGGTTGTGCCCAAATAACTTTCGGCATCTGCTTTAAGTTTTGAAAGGATGATAGCCGAAATTTCCTGCGGTGTATAAGCCTTACCGTCTATTGTAACCTTATAATCGCTGCCCATTTCTCTCTTGATAGAACTGATTGTTCTTTCAGGGTTTGTGATAGCCTGACGCTTTGCAACTGCGCCGACCATTCTTTCGCCGTCTTTTGAGAACGCAACTACTGAAGGTGTAGTTCTTGCGCCTTCTGCGTTTGCAATTACTACAGGCTTACCACCTTCCATAACGGCTACGCAACTGTTTGTTGTACCTAAGTCAAT
>DFHZ01000017.1 GCA_002371985.1 Ruminococcaceae bacterium UBA3710
GCACCGATTTTTTTGTTATCGAAAGTAACTCCTGTTAAAACAATCTTCGCATTTGTAATCTCAGATAATTTTAAAATCAGATTTTCGATATATTCTTTTGTGTACGGACCTACTTTGTATTCTTCTTTAACCATCAAACAGGCTTCGGTGATGTTGGGTGTAATAATATCTGCCACAGCACATAACTTTTTCATTTCGTCCGGGAAATCTTGAGGAAATCCGCCGTAAAGTTTTCCGTGGTCAGCCATAACCGGGTCAACAATGGTGATTCCATCGGTTTTTTTAATTATCGGAATGATTTTTTTGACTATTTCTATTTGTTCTTTTGAGCCTAAATATCCCGTGTAAACTCCGTCTACCGCAATACCTTCTTTTTTCCAGTGGTTTGCGATAGGTACTATGTCTTCGCTTAAATCTCTGAAAGTAAACCCGGAAAAACCGCCGGTATGCGTGGATAAAACCGCTGTGGGTATAACCGCCGTCTCTATGCCACAGGCGGAAATTATGGGTAATGCAACAGTAAGCGAGCATTTTCCGAAACACGAAATATCGTGTATGGCGGCTACTCTTTTTAATTCCATATTGTAAATTCTTTCTAAGTTATTTTTTCTTTATCTTTTTCGGACAAATATCATCGAGCAGACATTTGTCACAATAGGCTTTCCTTGCAGTACAAATATCTCTGCCGAAAAGCACGGCTCTATGACAAAATGCACTCGATTCTTCGGGAGGAAGAAGTTTTCGCATATCGTCTTCGACTTTTCTCGGGTTGTCGGTATTTACAAGACCTAATCTGTTGCAAAGTCTTATAAAATGAGTGTCGGTAACGACGGCAGGTTTGCCGTATATATCTCCGCAAACAAGATTTGCGGTTTTGCGTCCGACTCCCGGCAGTTTAGTTAATTCTTCAATAGAATCGGGAACAATTCCGCCGTAGTTTTCGGTTATCATTTTTGCAATGCCTATTAAATCTTTTGATTTTGTCTTGTAAAGTCCGCAAGTTTTAATCAGATTTTCAATATCGCTTAGACTTGCTTTGCTCATACTTTTTGCATCAGGAAAATTTTTGAATAAATCGGGGGTAACCATATTTACCCTTGCATCGGTGCATTGAGCGGAAAGCCTTGTCGCAATAAGCAACTGAAACGCATCTGTATATTCCAAAGAACAGATTGCGTCTGGATATAGTTTACGAAGTGCATCAACAACCCTTGCAGTAAGTTCCTTTTTACGCATGAGAAGCGTCTCCGAGTTTCATATCGCCTGGTTTAATAAGTTTTAGTTTTCTCATTGCCTCTGCAATGCCTAAACAAATAACTGCGGGTAAAACAAACTGCATAAGTCCTATTTCAATTAGTGCCTTAGCAGAAGTAAACCCTGCTTTCGTCATAGATGAATAACTCATAAACTGACCTACAAGTCCGGCAGAGCCCATTCCCGAACCTACCGGGTTGCTTACCATTTTAAGCAGAGCCGAAGAAATAGGACCTAAAATTGCACTTGAAATAATTGAAGGTAACCAAATTAAAGGATGTTTAATAATATTAGGAACTTGCAACATAGATGTTCCGATACCCTGTGCTATAAGTCCGCCGACCTTGTTTTCTCTGTAACTTATAACGGCAAAGCCTATCATATTGCAACAACAACCGATTGTTGCGGCACCGGCAGCAAGTCCCGTAAGTCCCATTGAAATACCGATAGCGGCAGAAGAAATAGGTAGAGTAAGCAGCATTCCCATAACTACCGAAACTACCATACCGCCGATAATAGGGCTGTTTTCAACATTTATGTTCACGAGTTCGCCGACCCACTTCATAAATGTGGAAATATACGGACCGACAAAATAACCGGCGGCGGCACCTGCAATTATGCAACAAAGAGGGGTAAGAATGATTTCAAGTTGAGTTTTTCCGGAAATAAGTCTGCCGATCTCTATGGCAACGAAGGCGGCTATAAAAGCACCGAGAGGTTCGCCCGGTTTTCCGACAGCAAAGTTTTCGATATTGGTAGTAGGAAATGCACCAATCATACCGCAAACAGCAGCAGAAACAGAGGTGAGGGGGGAAGCTTTGAGTTTTACGGCAACTCCTACACCGATTCCGGCACCGGTAAGTGTTTTTGCAATATTGCCGATTGTATTTATGTAATCTCCTATTACATATTCGCCGAAAATACTTCCGATTTGGCAAATAATAGTTCCGATAATAAGCGTCGAGAATAAACCAAGTGCCATCCCCGAAAGTCCGTCAATAAATAAACGATTTAAGTATTTTTTAATCATGTCATCACCCAATAGCCATATTCATATTCTATTATACATTATTAAAATCTTATAATCAAGATTTTTTAACTATTTCTTAACAAATTTAGTGATATTTTGCATTATACTGTATTAAAATGTATTATACGGTAAATTTTAACTTACTGTGATTGAAAGAGTAGAGATTTTATGAATTTTCGTTACAAAATAATGCAGTTTATGAGTGGTAGATACGGGGTCGATAGGCTTTTCTATGTCTTGTTATATTCCGCTGCTGCTGTTGCACTTGTAAACTGTTTTGTCAGAATTGGAGTAATTCAGTTTGTAGTTTATGCTTTGGTTATAGTTGCTTTTTGGAGATTTTTTTCAAGAAATATAGAAGCGAGAACGAAGGAAAATAACATTGCAATAGGTTGGATATATAAAATAAAAAACAAAATTCGCATTCATAATGAAAGAAAAGCCGATACAATGCACGTCTATAAAAAATGTCCAAAGTGTAAGGCGGTTTTGCGTCTGCCAAGAAAAAAGGGAACACACAGTACAATATGTCCTAAATGCAAAAATACTTTTAAAGTTAGAATTTTAAAATGATTAAAAGAGAACAAAAAATCATTGACATTTTGTTCTCCATAATATAAAATAAATCGTACGCGGGTGTGGCGGAATTGGCAGA
>DFHZ01000010.1 GCA_002371985.1 Ruminococcaceae bacterium UBA3710
ATGTTTATAGAATTACTGTAAGACTTAACATCCCTTACAGAAACACTCGAAAGTCCTATGTCAAGCAATTCCCGATGGTCAGCCCAGTCGTTTTTATCATTTAGTGTTACGGCGATTATAAATTTGCCGTCTTTTCTTGATGCCGAAACTAAGCACCTGCCCGACTTTTTAGTAAACCCCGTTTTAACGCCTACAACATCGTCATACATTTTAAGCAGTTTATTATGATTTGATAATGTCCTCTTATAAGGCGGATTGCCATAAGAAAGAACTGCTGTTTTTGAGGAAACCGCTTTTTGAAACTCGGTATATTCAAAAGCCTTTTTAGTGATAAGAGCAAGTTCGTAAGCCGTTGTATAATGATTTTCCGCATCAAGTCCCGACGGGGTTACAAAACTCGTATTTGCAAGATTTAATTCTTTTGCCTTGTTATTCATCATCTCGGCAAAGTTCTCTATCGTACCGCCGAGTGTTATGGCAATAGCATTTGCAGAATCATTGCCGGAACAAAGCAACATCCCGTACAAAAGGTCGTGAAGTGTTACCCTATCTCCTGCAAGAAGTCCCATTGAAGTTCCCTCAACCTTTACCATTTCTTCGGTTACGGTTATTTCTTTTTCTAAATTACCGTATTCGCAAAGCAAAAGTGCCGTCATTATTTTGGTTGTACTCGCCATAGGAAGCCTTATATCCGCATCCTTTGAATAGATGATTTCGCCGGTATCACCGTTTATTACAACCGCAGACTTAGCCGAAACAGCATAGGTTTTAAAACTAAAAGTCAACGCAAAAAGAGTTAAAACAAGACAAAAAAACTTTTTCATAAAATTCCCCCGACAAAAAATATTTATGCGGGAGAGATTTTTTTATTCTTTTATCCGTTATTCTTGTCTTTGGAAAACAGAGACTTAACCTTATCCATAAGTTCGGGTGCCATATTTATAGCCTTTTCAACCGGTCCGAGTTCATTGTAAATAGGAAGCATTCTGACATTGCCGTTATTCACGGCGATAAAAGCAACCGGATTTATGGAAACTCCTGCTCCGCCGCCTCCGCCGAATAGTTCGGCATTATTTTTGTTAGGAAAATCGCTTCCGCCGGTTGCAACACCGAACGAAACTTTTGAAACAGGGATAAGAGTTATACCGTCTACCGTAATCGGCGTACCGATAATGGTATCGGCATCAACCGCAGCACGAAGATTATTCATAGTTGCTTCCATTATTCCGCCAATTTTATTTTCGCTCATTTTTATCCTCTTCCTTTATAAATTTTCTATATTCAAAATATCCTTTTATCAAAGCAACTAAGGCATAAATAAGCCTTAACTTTACGCAAAACGACAAATCTAAAATTATTGCCGTTTTATTAAAATCTGCACTTATGTTGATTTCTTTGTACTTAACCGAGGCATTAGATGTAATAAGTGATAAAATCGGGTACAAAGCCGTGCAAATCGTCCCGTACATAATCGCAGTATCAGCCGCATCTTCAGAAGAAACGCTTAAATTAAGCCTGATATGGTCAAATTTTAGTTTCTTCAAAAACCAGACTAACTTCCCGAGAATTATTTTTGCGATTTCTCCGAAATATCTGACCGCACCGACTGTTCCGCTTTCTTCTTTTTTATTTTTAAAAGTATTTACTAATTTGTTTTCTTTTTTCTGCTCTTTTTGGGTTTCGTTTTCGGTATCTTGAGGCTTAGTTTTCTCTTTTTTCTCTTTTTTAGGTTTTGAACTGTCAAAAATCTTTATACCGGAAAATCTTACAATCACCTTAAAATCATCTTTTACCGACAAAAACACACTAATCGGTAAAAAAAGCAAAAGCAGAATAAAAACAATTATTCCTAAGATGATAAATAATGCAGTCATTATTCCTCTTCCTTAAGGTCAATTTGCTCCATAGTAAGTTGTTCGCCTATATCGTTAATCTGAGGTTTATCTTCGGGAAGTTTCGGAAGTTCGGACAGGTCGCTGATTGAGAAACAGCGAAGGAAATTCTTTGTTGTTCCGTAGAGTAAAGGTCTTCCGGGCAGTTCAAGTCTGCCTCTTTCCTCTATAAGTCCTTTTTCTACCAAAGTTGTGATAACTCCCGAACAGTCTACGCCCCTCACCTGCTCGATAAAGGCTTTGGTAATCGGCTGATTGTAAGCTACTACCGCTAAAACCTCAAGTGCCGCAGGAGAAAGAGGAGTTTTCCTCTTAATATCAAATGCTTTTTTTATATATTCGGCATATTGCTCGTCTGACGCAAGTTGATATGTGTTTTGAAGTCTTAAGAGCATTATTCCCATTTTCTGTTCTTTCAGTCGCTCTTCCAAAAGTTTTGCGGTTTCTTCGATTTTTTCGGGTTTCTCTTCAAAAACCGAGGAAAGCCTTTCTATACTCATAGGTTCGCCCGACGAAAAAAGCACCGCAAGTAATGCCGAAATTTTTTGTTCTTTATTCATCTTTTATGCTCCTTAACAAGTGTTATCTCGGTATCTTCGGCAGTATTCCCCGACAACTTTACACGGTTTGCTTTGCAAAGTTCAAGTACCGCCAAAAAAGTCGCAACAAGTTCGGAACGACTGTTTGCCGAATTATATAATGTGCTTAATTTCTTGGTTCCGCCTTTTATCAGGTTTCGCATAACAAAAACAATTTTAGAAGAAACGGCAAAAATCTTTCTTGCCACAATTTTTGTAAACGGAGCAACACTCGGCGGTAACTTCCGCTTTCCTCTTCCTACCGCTTGAGAATAGGCAGAAAGCAATGTTTCAGGCGGATGGCAAAGTTCGTATGTCTTATCAAAATCATACTCGCTCGGGGCTTTTACAAACCTATCAAATCCCGTAGTCATTAAAGAAAGTTTTTGTGCCATTTGGCGACAAATCTGATACTCGATAAGTTCGCCTGTCAATTCCTCTTTTAACTGCTCAATTTCCTCGTGCTTTGGAAGAAGACTTACCGTTTTTATATAAATAAGTCTTGAAGCCATTGTGATAAACTCACTTGCTATTTCCATTTCTTCCGATTTAAACTTTTCGATTTGCTCTAAATACTGGTCAATTAAAACAGTCAGATTTATATCAAAAATATTAAGTTTATTCTTCGCAATCAGTTGCAAAAGAAGGTCAAGAGGGCCTTCAAAGTTTTCGATTTTATACGAAAGCTCTGTTTCCATTTTTCACACCCCGATTTAAAAAATACCAAAGATAAGAGTAGTCAGGTTATTAAGCCCTGTCAAAATAGCCCCTGATAAATAAGAAAGAGGTCGGTCTAAAACTCCCAAATATATAAGAGCAAATACTCCCCATATCAAATATCTCTCATAACGCATAAGTTTATAGTAAACCCTATCGGGAAGTACCGCATTCAAAATTCTCGAGCCGTCAAGCGGAGGAATGGGTATAAGATTAAACACCGCCAAAGAAACATTTATCTGTGCTATAAAAATGCAGAGCAAATACAAATAGTATCCTATCGTATACGCTGATAAAAACATAGTAATAAAACTTCTGATTACTATCGCAATGAACGCAACTATTATATTAGACATAGGCCCTGCAAGGGCAGTTATAGCCATTCCGACTTTAGGGTTTTTGAAGTTTCGCATATCTACGGAAACAGGTTTCGCCCAACCGAACCCGAAAATCAATATACACAGTGCTCCCAAGTAATCAATATGTGCCAAAGGGTTAAGGGTCAATCTGCCTTGATACCTTGGGGTCGGGTCGCCGAGTTTTGTTGCCACAAAACCGTGGGCGAACTCGTGAATAGGCAAAGTCAAAAATATTACAACTAATGACGAAACAATATAAACCAATACATTTACAATATTCGTATTTCCGCTTAAAACATTAAATAACATACTTACCTCTTTATAAAATTATTAGTTCTTTAGGACTTTTTGTTATATTTTCAAATGATACACCGTCAACTATAATCATATCTTCTATTCTGACGCCGAATTTATTTTCAACATAAATGCCCGGCTCTACGGTAATAACCATTCCGCTTTCAAGTATAGTTTCACATCTCGTATTAAAAGCGGGGTCCTCGTGTATCTCAATTCCAACACTATGGCCAAGTCCGTGCCCGAAACAACCCTTATATCCGGCACCGTCAATTAAATCTCTTGCCGCCTTATCAACATCCTTGCATACTGCACCGGGTCTTATTTGTTTGAAGGCAATTTCTTGTGCCTTTATAACCGTTTCATAAATATGCCGTTGTTCGTCGGTGGCTTGTCCTACTGCAACGGTCCTTGTCATATCGCTGTGGTATCCGCCGTAAACAGCACCGAAATCCATTGTTACAAAATCGCCGTTTTCTATTTTTTTGTCGGTCGGGACACCGTGCGGCAATGACGAATTTTTGCCAGAAACTACTATAAAATCAAAGGACACACCCTCGCTACCGAGTTGTCTTAGGTAAAACTCCATATCAAGTGCAATTTCTTTTTCTGTCCTGCCGACCGATATTCTGTCAAGAATATACGAAAATGTTTTATCGGTAATCTCTTGTGCAGACTTTATTTTTTCAATTTCTGTTTTACTCTTAACACTTCTGAGTTCTGCCAAAAGTTTGCCGAATTTATTGTCTGCCGAGAGTTCCGCTTTAAGGTTTTTCTTATAAGTAAAAAAATCGTTGAGGCTGATTTTATCGCATTCTGTATAAACAGTTTTGACATTTTCTTTTTCGCATATTTGATTAAGTTGAAAAAAGGTTTTTTCGAGCATAATTACATCAAGGTGTTTAACCTCGGCTTTTGCCTTTTCAAAATACCTGAAATCAATTAAAAAATAAGCATTCTTCTTTGTAATAAAAACAATTCCTGCACTTGAATGAAATCCCGATATATAAAATCTGTTTGCATCACTTTTGATAAGCAAAGCCTCGTTATCGTCCAATGCGTTTTTTAATTTATCTACCCTGTTTTCCATATCGGTCAACCTCAAAAGAAATAAGAAAAAATCATATATTTATTCGATTTTATTATACACTAAAATATACCGTTTTTCAAGGATAATATGGAAATAATCTTCTATCCACCGCCGGACTGTCATTCACCACCGATTTGCTTTCAAATCCATTCGTCAATAGATATAAAACCGGCAGGGCACAAAAGCACCCTGTCGGTTTTTGGAGCGGACAACGGGAATCGAACCCGCCTATTCAGCTTGGGAAGCTGACATTCTACCGATGAATTATGTCCGCAAATATGATAACATTTATATTGTAGCACATAAATCATTAAATTTCAAGTTTCTTTATCTACGCTGACCGCTCTTTTTATGCTTGATTTTCCGAATTTTTCTCTGACCTTAATTATTGACTCTTCAATAAGTTCTTCCCTGTCCTCGTCAAGTGTATTGCCAAACAAATCTACCTGAAAAGCGGTATCGGTTTTCGGACGCAGATTTATCGCTCTGAAACCGACCGACCGCAAGGGCTTTGAAAAATCATAGGTGCTTTTGAAAAAGTCCATTGCCCTTCTTGCCAATGTCATAGAACAATCGGTTGCGTTTTTAAAGGTTTTTGAGGTTTCCTTTGTTTCGAGAGAGGATGTTCTCGTATGAATACAAATTCCCGTAGCCGTAAGCCCTTTTTTGCGAAGTTGCCTTGAAATATCTTCAGCCAACTCGACATAGATTTTCCAAACCGTTTCATAATCTGATATATCATTTTTAGGTGTTACCGACCTGCCTACGCTTTTTGGAAGATAATCGTCAGTATAAGGAGTAACGGGGGTTTCGTCAAGACCGAGAGCATTATTCTTTAACTCTATGCCGTTTTTACCGAGCAACTTTTTAAGTGTCGCATCATCGGCAAGGGTCAGGTCGCCGACAGTAAATATCCCTACTCTGTTTAACCGCTCGGCAGTTCTTTTTCCTACGAACAACAGATCGCCGACCGGCAATGGCCAGACCTTTTGCTTGAAATTTTCCCTCGATATAACCGTAACCGCATCTGGTTTTTTCATATCGGAACCGAGTTTTGCAAAAACCTTATTGAACGAAACTCCGACAGAAATAGTAAGTTCCAACTCTTTTTTTACTTCTTTTCTTATCCTGTTTGCAATGGTTTCGCCGTCGCCGAACAAAAGTCTGCTCCCTGTTACATCAAGCCAGCATTCGTCCATACCGAAAGGCTCGACAATATCTGTATACCTTTCGTAAATCTTTCTGACCGCTTTTGAATATTCCTCATATTTTTTATAATTAGGCGGCAGAATTATGAGGTTCGGGCATTTTGCCTTTGCCTCCCATACTACCTCTGCCGTTTTAACACCGTATTTTTTAGCAATTTCGTTTTTGGCAAGAACGATGCCGTGTCTATCTTCAACGCTTCCGCAAACTGCAACGGGTTCCCCTATAAGGGTTTTGCAGGAAAGCAACGAAACAGACGCAAAAAAATTATTCAAATCGCAATGCAAAATAGTTCTGTCTGCCAAAAAATCACCCCTTTAGAACAAATGTTCTAAAGGTATTATAAAAAAAATAAACCCTTTTGTAAAGACCTATTTAAAAAATCTTTAATTTTTCGAGTGCCACAATATGTAATCTTTCAATTTGTCTTTTACTGTAATTGAGTTCATAACTTACAGTTTCAAGGCTTCTGCCCAAAATATATTTCTGAAACAGTATTTCGGATAAAATTCCGTCGTCAACATTTTTTATACTGTTTTCTATACTTTCAATTACCTGATTGGTTTTTTTAATCTGCGTTTGGTAATACTCTTTCTTATCAGGAAACATTTCGCACATTTCTTTAAGCCGTCCGATTTTGGCAAAGAAAACTCTGTATCCTTTAAGAAACCTCGTTTTTTCTTCCAACTTTTCCATTCTTTTTTTCTTCCTTTAAAAGTTTTGGTAGTACACAAGCGGTAAATTGACCGTAAGAAAGTTTTGTATTGTGCTCTTTGTTGTATTTATCAAGCATTCTTGCCGTTTCGTAAATAGGCGAACTCTTTATATGTATATATTTTTTTCTTTGTTGTTCATACAGTTTTTCGCCCTGCTTTCGGCAAACGATTGAACAGTAATCCTTTTTATTCGTCCCAAGCGACCTACCGCAACATTTACAGTATCTGATAATATTTTCGGTAATATTATCACTGCCGCATTCGGGGCAAACAAAGTAAACTCTTGATATTGTTAACATTTCATCATCTTTTTCCTTGATTTTTTGCGGATAATCAAAATTTCTTCCGCAGTCCTTACAATGGTACATACTATTTGTTCCTCCAAAAAAATACTTGACAATTACGAAAAAGCGTAATATAATCGAACTCAAAGGGGATAAATTATGAATTTTCGTAATCACAAGCATATTATATTACGAAAATTCGTAAATGTCAAGTAAAATTTTACGAAATTTAGTAATTTAGGGGATGGAAGTATGCCATTGACTTATGAAAGAATAGAAAGCCTTTGCAAGGAAAAAGGAATAAATGTTACTGCTTTATGCACAAATTGCGGTATTCCGAGGGCTTCGCTATCCGATTATAAATCGGGCAGAAAAAAAACACTTTCTGCAAAGACGCTATCCTTGATTGCTGATTATTTTGGTGTCAGTGTAGATTTTCTGTATGGTAAAACGGACAATCAAAAAGACAATACCGCTCTTAAAGTTGCTCTTTTCGGGGGCGACTCTGTTGTTACCGATGAGATGTGGGACGAGGTAAAGCGTTACGCAGAATATATTAAGGAGCGAGAAAATGGAAACAAATAGGCTCTATAGTCTGGCAAACGCACACGGCGTTATAATTGACAGGCTCAGTGTCCCTAAAAACAAATCGGTTTCGGTAAAATCAGACGGAAAATATTTTGTTTGTATCGATAAAGATTTATCGGGTGCAAGTGAAAAGGTTTGTTTAGCCCACGAACTCGGGCATTGTGCAACGAGTAGTTTTTATAACATCTACTCGCCTTTTGACATACGAGAGAAACACGAAAAAAGGGCAGATAAATGGGCTATTACAAAGTTAGTACCGAAACCTCTTTTTGACAAGGCATTAAAAAACGGTTATGATAATGTATATTCCCTTGCGGAATACTTTGGTGTTACCACCGACTTTATGCAAAAAGCAGTTGACTATTATTTGGCTGTTTAATTCTTAAAACTATAAAAAACACTTGCAAAATAGTATAATAAATGGTATTATACAGTATGTAAATGCGATGAAAAAGGAAAGTAGAATGATTTTTTTGTTTTAAGAGAGAAGCGGTCGAGGCTGTAAGCCGCTTTAAGCAGAGTTCATTTGAAGTTCCCTTTGGAGCAGTATTACTGAATATTTCGAGTAGGTAATAACGGTCAGACTCCGTTAAAGGTCTTACGAGTGTTTGCTCAGATTTTAAGCAAAAATAACGGGTGGTACCGCGGAGCGATATTTTTTCGACTTCGTCCTGTTTATCGGGGCGAAGTCTTATTTTTTGCCCTCAAAACTTTTATTACGGAGGTCTTTTATGAAAGAACAACTTGAAAGTATCAGGTCGGCAGCCTTGGAGGCTGTTAAGAATGCAATTTCCGAAAAAGAAATTGAAGAACTGCGTGTTAAGTATTTAGGTAAAAAAGGCGAACTTACCGCAATTCTTAAACAAATGGGCGGTTTATCCGCCGAAGAACGCCCGAAAATGGGTCAACTTGTAAACGAGGCAAAGCAAAATGTTGAGAACCTTATCTCAAAAAGAGGTCAGGAATTAAAACTTAAGGCTACCGAGTTAAAGTTAAAATCCGAAACTATTGATATTACCATGCCGCCAAAGAAAAGAGAGGTAGGAAAACTGCACCCTCTCAATACCGTTCTTGACGATATGATTGATATTTTCCAATCTATGGGATTTGATGTTTTGGACGGACCTGAGGTTGAAACCGACCACTATAATTTTGAATGTCTTAATGTTCCGGCAGACCACCCCGCAAGAGATATGCAGGATACTTTTTACCTTGGCGAAAACCTGCTTTTACGCACACAGACATCTGCCGCTCAAATCCGTACTATGGAAACAAGAAAGCCCCCTATCCGTATTATTTGTCCCGGTCGTGTTTTCAGAGCCGACGAGGTTGACGCAACCCATTCCCCTGTTTTCCACCAAATTGAGGGACTTGTTGTTGACAAGGGAATTACTATGTGCGACCTTAAAGGTGTTCTTGAGCAGTTTGCTCACGAAATCTACGGTAAAGACACAGAGGTAAAATTCAGACCTTCTTTCTTCCCGTTCACAGAGCCTTCGGTTGAGGTTGATGTAACATGCAGCGAATGCGGAGGAAAAGGCTGTCGTGTATGCAAAGGCAGCGGTTGGATTGAAATACTCGGTGCCGGAATGGTTCACCCTAATGTTTTAAGAAGTTGCGGAATTGACCCTGATGTTTATTCCGGCTTTGCTTTCGGTATCGGTCTTGACCGACTTACAACAACAAGATATAAAATCAGCGATATTCGTCTTCTCTTCGAAAACGATAAGCGTTTTCTTAATCAGTTTTAAAGGGGGTTAAAGATTTATGAAGATTTCACTTAATGCACTTAAATACTATGTTGATATAAATGTATCGGTTGAAGAACTCTGCGATAAAATGACACTTGCCGGGTTTGAAATCGAGTCTATCGAAAATCAGGGCGAAAACATTAAAAATGTTGTTGCCGCAAAAATCGTAAAAATAACTCCCCATGAGGATAGCGACCATTTGCAGGTTTGTCAAATGGATGTCGGAAAAGACGAACTCGTCCAAATCGTAACCGGGGCACAGAACATAAGCGAGGGCGACCTTGTCCCTGCCGCTTTAGACGACAGTTATTTACCGAACGGTATTCATATTGTTGCAGGAAAACTTCGTGGTGTTGCCTCAAACGGAATGTTGTGCTCCGGCGGAGAACTCGGTCTTACCGAGGCGGATTATGAGGGTGCTTCGGTAAACGGAATTTTGATTTTGCACGAAGATAACTGCTCTACAGGTACCGATATAAAGAAAGTTTTAGGTCTTAATGACTGCATTATCGACTTTAAGATTACCGCAAACCGACCCGACTGCAACTGTTTTATAGGTGTTGCAAAGGAGATTTCGGTTGTTTTGGGAACCCAATTAAGACTACCGAATCCGCAGTTCAAAACAACAACCGAAAATATTTCAGATTATATTGATGTTGAGGTTAAAAACTTTGAACTCTGCCCGAGATATATCGGAAGAGTTGTAAGAAACCTTAGAATTAAACCATCTCCCGATTGGATGCAAAAAGCAATAACCGCTTCGGGTATGCGACCGATTAACAACATAGTTGATATTACAAACTTTGTTATGCTCGAAACCGGTCAGCCTATGCACGCTTTTAACTATGACGAATTAGAGGGCAAAAAAATCATTGTACGGAATGCAAAATCGGGCGAGAAAATTACAACCCTTGACGGCAACGAATATAATCTGACCCCCGATATGCTCGTAATTGCCGACGGCGAAAAGCCGTCCTGCCTTGCCGGTATTATGGGCGGAAAAGAAAGCGAGATTGAAGACGATACTAAAAATCTTTTCCTCGAATCCGCTAAATTCAAAAGGGATAATATCCGTCATACGGGACGCACTCTCGGTATCCGTACAGAGGCTTCGGGACGGTATGAAAAAGGCATTGATATAATAAATGTAGAATATGCTATGAACAGAGCCCTTGAACTAATTGACACCCTTGATGCAGGTGATATTGTAGACGGTGTTATCGACAGAAACGAGGGGCTTCCTACCGATAGAATATTAAATGTAAAGACCGCTGATATTTTAGCCCTTTTAGGAGTGGAGATACCCGAAACGGATGTTGTTTCTATTCTTAACAAATTAGGTCTTAAAACAACTGCTTTAAACGGTATGCTTACGGTAAATGTTCCTTCTATCCGTGATGATATTGAGGGCAGAGCAGATTTGGCCGAGGAAGTTATGCGAATTTACGGCTATGACCATATTGTAAGCACACCTATGAGAGGCGATGTTATAAGAGGAACTCTGTTGCCCGAACGAATTAAAGCAAACAAAATAAAGAAACTTCTTTGCAGTTTGGGCGCTTATGAAATTGCTACCTATTCATTTATTTCGTCAGGTGCACTTGATACCCTTAATCTTGCCGAAGATGACGAGCGTAGGAATGCAATAAAACTTTTAAATCCGCTCGGAGATGAGTATTCGGTTTTAAGAACTCAACTTACAACAAGTATGCTTAATGTTCTTTCCACCAACATTAACAGAAAAATAGAATCTGCAAGATTTTTTGAAATCTCAAAGAGGTTTATTCCTAAATCTCTTCCTTTGACCGAGCAACCTTATGAACTTCCTACTATGAGTATCGGTGTTTACGGTAATGACGAAGATTTCTTTACATTAAAGGGTATTATAGAAGAACTAATGACCCTTATGGGTGCACATACGCAGTATGAAAGAAGCAATGAGCCGTATCTGCATCCCGGTCGTCAGGCACTTGTTAAGGCTAATAATGTACCGGCTTGTGTATTCGGCGAAGTTCATCCGTCTGTTGCAGATACCTACGGTATTGACAGAAGAGTTTATGTAGCAGAAATTAAACTTGATGTTTTGTATGCAATAAACAAGAGAAAAACCGTATTCAAACCGCTTCCTAAATTCCCTGCCGTTGAGCGAGATTTTGCCTTCCTTTGCGATAAGGACATTTCGGTAGGAACATTAGAACAGGCAATCTCCAAGGGTGCAGGAAGACTTCTTGAAAAAATTAAGTTGTTTGATGTTTACGAAGGCTCTCAAATTCCGCAAGGCAAAAAGAGTGTTGCATACAGCGTATTCCTTCGTTCCGCTGATTCTACATTAAGCGACGAACAGATTGACACCGCAACCAAGAACATTATTGAAAAACTTGAAAAAGTCGGTGCGGAGCTTAGAAAATAATGATATTTTTTACCGTTTTTAAACAGGTAATAATACTATTTATTCTGATTTTTACCGGCGTTTTTCTGGCAAAGAAAAATTTCTTTACCGAAAACGCCGTAAAATCTGTTACGGATATTGTACTATACCTTGTATCGCCTTGTGTTATTATCAAATCATTTATAAGAAAATGCGATATGGAAATACTTAAAAATGTTCTTTTAAGTTTCCTCGTTGCGGCAGTAGTTCATATTGTTTTTATTGTTGTGGCAAATATCTTGTTGCACGATAAAGACGATGCCCGAAAGAGAGTTCTTCGCTTTGGTGCCGTTTTCGGCAACTGCGGATTTATGTCGCTTCCCATACAACAGGCAATTTTGGGCGATTTGGGAGTTTTATATTGTGCATCGTTTATAGCGGTATTCAATGTTTTTTCGTGGACATACGGCATAGCCGAGATGAGCGGAAACAAGTCCGATATGTCAGTTAAAAGAATATTTTTAAATCCCGGAGTTATTGCTACTGCTATCGGATTTATCATTTTTTCGCTTTCAATTCCCGTGCCGGAAGTTGTATCAATGCCTATCGGATACTTTGCCGCACTTAATACACCCGTACCTATGCTTGTTATCGGGTATCATTTGTCAAAATCAAATTTAAGAAATGCTATAAGCGATGCTAATTGCTTTATCTCCTGCCTTGCTAAACTTATAATACTTCCCGTAGTGGCTCTTAGTATTATTTACCTTATCGGCATAAGGGGCGATTTGTTTGTATCAACCGCAATAAGTGCTTCTTCGCCTGTTGCTGCATATACGACTATGTTTTCATATAAGTTTAAAAAAGCGACTAATCTTTCGGTAAATCTTGTGTCGCTGTCTACTCTGCTTTCGCTTTTAACTATACCTGTCATTGTTGCGTTAGCACAAAAACTCGCATAAGGAATTTTAATTTTTTAAAATTTATTCTTGCATTTTCATATAAACTGTGATATTATACTATGGCGGTCAAAAATTACCGCCATAACTTTTGCGCCGGTAGCTCAGCTGGATAGAGCGTCTGGCTACGGACCAGAAGGTCGGGAGTTCGAATCTTCTCCGGCGCGCCAAAGCGAAAATCCTGTCGATTATTGTCGTCAGGATTTTCGCTTTGTATTATTCATTTTTCATTATTAGGTATTCATCATTCATTTGGCAAGGTTTTCGCAATGAATAATGAATAATGAATAATTGATTTAACTTGTAGTTTCTGCTATAATACAAGCGAAGGCGGTGGATCAAATGAAAGAAAATTTGCTTATAGATAAATCTATTTCTTTTGCTGCAAGAATTGTAAAACTGCATCAGCATTTAATTAAGGATAAAAAAGAAACGGTTATTTCAAAACAAATAGTTCGTAGCGGTACGAGCATCGGTGCAAATATTAACGAAGCAAATTACGGTCAAAGTAAGGCGGATTTTATTTCTAAAATGCATATAGCCTTAAAGGAAACCGCCGAAACGGAATATTGGATTAAATTACTTTATATGTCCGAATATATTGATACTAAAATGAGTAGTTCGTTACTTAATGACTGTTTGGAAATTAAGCGAATTCTAATTTCCTCTATTAATACAGCAAAGGAGAATAACAAATAATTTTGCTTCAAAAAATAATAATGTAAGAGGCAAAAAATTTACATATAATTCAATTATAAAGTATATCATAATTGATTAAAAACAGAGTGGTATCGTTAGATACTGCTCTGTTTTTTTATTTAGATATGATGTCTTTCAAATACTGTTCCTACCGGGCTTTATCAAAGAATAGTTGTAAAATACTTCATAATATGATATAATTTAATGTATTCATTTACTTGAAGACCTGCGTGTAAAATCACGCCAAACTATAAAGACACCTGTTTCGGTTGCTCTTGAGATTATATATGCGAGAAACAAATGTGATATTTTTATCGCATTTCGTGTCTTAGAAAGAAATGGTGATTATATGGTCGATGTAAACAAACTTTGTCCCGGTTGTATGAATGAAACCGCCGGAGACAGAATATGCAGTGTTTGCGGATACGATTCCGTTTCAAAAAATGATGTTGATTGTCTTAATGTAAGATTTATATTAAACGAGAGATATGTTATAGGCAAGGTCACCCACCGCTCAAGTGAGGGCATTACCTACCTTGCATTTGACAAAAACAAAAACAAGCCGGTAAATATAAAGGAATACTTCCCTCTCTCGTTTTCTTTGAGAAATCCCGATAAAACCGTTGCGGTTAAAAATGAGGAAAACTTTTATTTCAACGAAGGACTTCTTGAATTTATTGACTTAAATAAAAAACTTTCGCA
>DFHZ01000174.1 GCA_002371985.1 Ruminococcaceae bacterium UBA3710
CAGGTCTCCACACTGCCGCACCGTGAGTCTTACGGTGATTTGACCTCCTTTTTGGATGTACGCCGCTCATATAGTGGAGTGAGCAAACGCCATTAAAATGAAGATAATGTTCAATATATAAATATATCGACACAGTCATTTTAGCCTAAAATTCAGAAAAAGGATATAGTCCTATGTTATATAAATATGCAAAAATGTTGTATTTACGACAGAAAAATGTTATAATGTACTTGGACATAGTGCAGCGATTTAGTATAAAAACGCCGAAAATCTGCATAACTAAGCCATTTGTTTGAACTTGCATCAGCTTCATAATATATAAAAATGTGTATTTTCGGCAGAAAATAGTGGTTTTTCGTTTGATTTTTAATGTTCAATTTGTATAACAGTTATCGTTTTTGTGGAAAAATTAAAACAAAATCAATATATGTTTTAAAACGCCAAAGTTAAAAAACGAAAAAAATATAACATATTTCTATGTTTTTATAACATTCAACCATAGAGAAATGTTGTTTTTGGTTGTAAAATATCGTTGGAATGCACGGCGGACTATGATTTATGTGCAGTTTCATACATAATATTTTTTTAGGAGGCAGTTCAATGAAAAAGGTTTTAGCACTTATTTTAACTCTTGCTGTACTCGTAACTGTTCTTACAGGATGCGGCGGCAGCAACGGCAAAAGCTCAGATGCAATCACAGTAAATATCTGGGACGCTAATCAGCAAAAGGGTATTCAGGAAATCGCTGATAAGTGGACCAAAACTTCCGGTGTTAAGGTTAACGTAGAAGTTGTTGACTGGGATAACTACTGGACACTTCTTGAAGCAGGTGCTTCAGGCGGCACAATGCCGGACGTATTCTGGATGCACTCCAATACAGCTCAAATGTATATGGAAAATGATCTTCTCCTCGATTTAACAGATTATATTTCTAAGGACAGCTCGATTGATTTGTCCAAATACTATGAAGGCGTTAAGAATTTGTATACACGTAATGACGGAAAGGTTTTCGCTCTTCCGAAAGACCACGATACAATCGCTCTCCTTTATAACAAAGCAATATTCGATAAATACGGTGTTGAATATCCTACCGATGCCTGGACATGGGATGACATGTACGAAGCAGCTAAGAAGATCACCGAAGATTCCAAAGGTGATGTTTACGGTATGGCAATGAACACATCAAACAACCAGGATGGTTGGTACAACGCAATTTACTGCTACGGCGGTAAGGTTGTTACAGATGATCACAAGGGCACAACAATAGGTTCTGCAGAATCAAAAGCCGGAATGGAAATGATTCGCAAACTCTTAACAGTTGGCGCTCCGCAGTCTGTAGTTGCAGAAACCGGAACCGATTCTTTGTTCATGTCCGGTAAGGTTGGCATGATCACACAGGGTTCCTGGATGATCAATGCATTCTATACTGCTGAAGGACATAACGATTATGCATGGGCATTACTTCCTTATGCAGACTTAAATAAGAACGGCACTTGCGAAAAAGAAGAACGTTGGTCAGCATATAACGGTCTTGGATGGGCTGCTTCTGCCGCCACATCAAAACCCGATGAATGCTATAGCCTTATTTCTTACTTCTGCTCTGAAGAAGGTCAGAAGCTTCAGGCTGAAAAAGGCGTAACCATGGGCGGTATGATCGGAATTTCCGAAGATTTTGCAAATGCATTTGAGGGAATGGATGTTTCTCCGTTCATCAAGGCTGAAGAATTTAGCCTCTACTTCCGTCCTTATACCCGCAATACAACAGTTTGGGAAGATGCTATTCAGCAGGCAGGTGCATTCCTTGATCCTTGGCAGAATCCTTCCGATGCCGCACTTATGGCAAAGGCTTGTGAAAATGCACAGAAGATAATTGAAGATGCTATTGCCGCAGAAAAGTAATTGATTAGATTTTAGTTATTAATACAGGCGAGCCGAATTTTTTAATCCGGCTCGCCCACGTTGAAATAATATATGTCTTAAGGAGCGTTTTATGAAACAAAAAGCACTGCAGAAAAAACGCACCAAAGCACAGAAGAGAGAGGCAATATGGGCGTTATGCTTTATTGCTCCCACCATTTTAGGATTGATAGTGCTTAACTTCTATCCGGCGATTGATACTTTTATACAATCGTTTTATAAAACAGGTGACTTTGGCAAGGGTAATACATTTATAGGCTTTGAAAATTACAAAACTGTTCTTGCCTCAAGTGAAATCTGGCATTCGCTTTGGAATACTATAAAGTATGCATTGATCGAAGTGCCGTTTGGTATAGTAATAGCACTTATACTTGCGGTATTTCTCAATAAAAAACTTAAGGGAACATCCCTTTTCCGCACAATTTTCTTCCTGCCTATGGTTTGCGCGCCTGCTGCCGTTGCCATGGTATGGAAGTGGCTTTACAATCAACAATTCGGACTTTTGAACAATGTGTTCGGCACCAATGTGGCGTGGATCTCCAATCCTAAAATTGCATGGATCTCAATCGGTGTTATAGGTGTGTGGTCGGTTATAGGTTACAATATGGTGCTCTTTATTTCCGGTCTTCAGGAAATACCGGGTGACTATTATGAAGCGGCAGAAATCGATGGTGCAACCGGCATTCGCCAGTTCTTCCATATCACGGTTCCGTTGCTTTCACCCACAACCTTCTTTATTGTTCAAACCAGAATAATCGGTGCCCTTACTATATTCGACTTTATGTTTATGGTTATGGATAAAACCAACCTGGCACTTCAGAACACACAGTCTATTGTTTATGTATTCTATACATATGCATTCACTCAGGGCAATAAAGGTTATGGTGCGGCAGTTGTAATGTTCCTTGTTATATTCATTATGATTGTTACGTTTATTCTTCAACGAGCAGAAAAGAAACTCGTTTATCATCCGTAAAGAAAGGGGAACAGACTTATGCAAAGCGCTCGTGTCAGAAATATTTCAAGCAAAGCGATAATGTATATAGTGCTCATAATCATGGCAATTATTATGCTGGTTCCCTTCGCTTGGATGATACTTACGGCACTAAAGACAAATCAAGAAGCAATATCGGTTGATCCGTTCTATTTTTTACCTGCACACGGATGGCATTTTGAAAACTTTGCGGATGTTTGGCAGAGTTATAACTTTATAACCCTTTATAAAAACACCCTGCTTATGATATTTTTCCGTGTTGTATGTGCGTGCCTTACCGCCACGATGGCAGGTTACGCATTCGGACGCCTTAAGTTCCCGGGTAAAAACTTTTTCTTTACTCTTGTATTGGTTCAAATGATGATACCTTCACAGATCTTTATCATTCCGCAGTATTTAATGGTTTCAAACTTGGGACTTTTAAATACCGTTTCGGGACTTGTATTCCCCGGTATAGTAACGGCTTTCGGAACATATCTTCTTAAAACCGGTTATGAAGGATTGCCTAAAGATCTTGAAGAGGCTGCAGATATTGACGGATGCAATATCGGTCAACGTTTCCTGCGTATTATGATGCCGCTTACTCGTTCCTCAATGGTATCGCTCGGTATATTCACGGCATTGTTTGCGTTTAAAGATCTTATGTGGCCGATGATCGTTTGCACTAATAAGGAAACTACCACGCTTTCCGCAGGCCTTGCGAAAATGCAAGGTCAGTTCAGCAGCAACTATCCTAATATGATGGCTGCAGCAGTGTTGGCGGTTGTTCCGATGCTGGTTATATATGTTATTTTCCAGAAGCAGTTCGTAGAAGGAATAGCTACCTCAGGCGGCAAACTATAAGAAGACATGGTACAATAGCTATAAGCTTTGATAAAAAAGTGCCGGAGGTATTACTTTTTTGTGATATTTCCGGCTTTTATGTTTTAAAGCAGTACCAATTCCAAATGAAAAGCGAATAGGGAAATTTGCTTTTTATTTGAGATTGGTATAATTGATTTAAGAGTATCATCAGAGGTGAGAAAATGCTTGAAGACTTTGAACTATATACCACCCTTAAGGTAAGATGCCTTGTGTATCAGCAAAGAATATCGGATGATCTTTATCTGATGCTTTGCGGTGTTGAAGATTGCCTGCCGGATTATTATTTTAATGCCGCAGGAAGGGATGGCTATCATCTGCATGTTGTTTTGAAGGGCAGGGGTGTTCTCAGCGTTAACGGCAGGGAAACGGAACTTCACTTTGGTCAGATGTTTATAACTAAACCCGGAGAAGATACATGGTACAGAGCAGATAGCAATGATCCGTGGACATACTGTTGGATGACCTTTGGCGGAAGGCTTGCAAAGGAATGTGCGGAAGAGGCCGGATTTATCGATGGTGTTAATGTTCTTGATTGCCACGTTGATCAACGCTTATTCTATACTATTGTAACAAATGCACTTAATCAGGCAGAACTGCACCCATCAAATGTTTATTACAGAACCGGACTGCTTCTTGAATATATCAGTACGGCGGTTGATTCCTATAGTACCGTTGAAAAGCAATCCCGCAAACAGAATGAGAATATGGGCGTTGATTATGTTAAATATGCCGCTGATTTTATTTTTTCAAATTATGCCACTGCAAAAATCAGCGATGTTGCACGGTATGTGGGGCTTCACAGAAGTTATCTCACCAATCTTTTCAAGGCAAAGATGGGTATTTCTCCTCAGGAATACCTTATGCAGTGCCGTATGAAACAGGCGTGCAAGCTGCTTAAAGAA
>DFHZ01000159.1 GCA_002371985.1 Ruminococcaceae bacterium UBA3710
GTTCGAGTCCCTCTCAGCGCGCCAAAAAGCAACCTTTGACCCTTGCGGTCAGGGGTTGCTTTTCAGTTGTATAAAAAGGGACTCGAAAAGGGCGGTTTTGTTTGCAAATGGCAATATATAACATTTGATTATTGACAACACTAAAAGGCATAAGTATAATCTTAATATAAAATAAAAATGGGGGTTTAATTATGGCTTTTGGTTTGGATTCTTCATCTTATTCCGGTGCATCCGGAGAACAACTTCAGTATGTTGTTATGCAGGTTACTTTGAAAGAAAAATTTTTCGGAACCGGTTCGGGAAATCTTACTGAATTAGAAAAAGTAATTAACGAGCAGGCAAGCAAAGGCTACCGTTTACATACTATTTCTACTTCAAACGGTGGCAGTAAAGGTCTTATGGGTGGCGACCGCATACAAGCCACAATGGTATTTGAAAAGATTTAATTTTAAACTTTTCGGAATAATAAGTAAAAAACTCCTACCGATTTTGTGGCAGGAGTTTTATCTTTATCGTCAGAATGTCAAGTGGCAGTAATTTAAATTCCACCCGACTTCTTGACTTTTATATGAATTTTTAATAAAATATTAGCGTATTTGTTAAATAGTTAAACAAGACTTACCGACAGTAAGTAAAGAAAGGTTTGGGGATGAAAATGTCAAGAGAAAGGCTTGGAAGCCGATTGGGCTTCATTCTTCTTAGTGCCGGTTGTGCCATAGGTTGCGGAAATGTTTGGAAATTTCCGTGGATGACCGGTCAATACGGCGGCGGAGGATTTGTTCTCATTTATCTTATCTGCCTTATTCTTTTAGGACTTCCGTGTATGGCGATGGAATTTGCAATAGGCAGGGCAAGTCAAAAAAGCCCTGTTGGGATGTACCAAGAATTAGAAAAAAATGGACAAAAGTGGCATATTCACGGCTATGTTGCATTATTTGCAAATTTCAGTTTAATGGCGTTTTATACCGTGGTTACAGGTTGGATGATTTATTATTTCTATAAGTTTGCGTCCGGGGCAAGTGAGAATATATCGTTTGTTTCTATGATTTCAAATTGGAAAATAAATACTCTGTTTATGCTTATTGTCGTAGTTATCGGATTTACCGTGCTTTGTTTTAAACTTCAAAGCGGTCTTGAAAAAGTTACGAAGGTAATGATGGTTGCCCTTCTGATACTGCTTTTAGCCCTCGCAATTCGTGGGTTTACCCTTGATAAAGCCGCTGAAGGGCTTAAATTCTATTTGGTTCCGAGCATGGAAAAAATGAAAGAAACCGGATTTTTTAATGTTCTTGTAGGAGCAATGAATCAGGCATTTTTCACACTTTCCATAGGTATTGGTGCAATGGCGATTTTCGGCAGTTATATCGGCAAAGAGCGTACCTTAATGGGAGAATCTGCAACAATTATAGCACTTGATACATTTGTTGCCATTGTTTCGGGTCTTATTATTTTTCCGGCTTGTTTTACATATAACGGCGGAAATGTTAATGCAGGTCCCGCTCTTTTGTTTGACACTATGGCAAAGGTCTTTAATTCTATGAACGGCGGGAGAATTTGGGGAACAATATTCTTTTTATTTATGGTATTTGCGGCATTTTCAACCGTTCTTTCCGTATTTGAAAACATCCTCGCTTGTACCCGTGAACTTATTGACGAAGCAAGAATAAAAAGAGCCGTTAAGTCGGGGCAATCGAGTGAAGATGTAAAGCCGATAAGCCGTTCGGCTACGGCGGTAATTTGCGGTATTGTTGTGGCAATTATGTCAATCACAACCGCTTTAGGCTTTAACCTTTGGTCGGGATTTGTTCCGTTTGCCGAGGGCAGTAGTTTTCTTGACTTTTGGGATTTTATTGTAAGCACAAATATGTTGCCTCTCGGTGCCCTTATTATGGCTCTGTTTTGTTGTCATAAATTCGGTTGGGGCTGGGATAACTTTGTTGCCGAAGCAAATGCCGGTAAAGGGCTTAAGGTCAAGAATTGGATGAAACCGATTTTCTGTTATGTGATTCCGATTATAATTATCGCTCTTTATATTTACGGTATGATTACATTCCCTTGGAAATAACGAATTTTTAAAAAATTTAATTCCCTTGAATTGTCAAGGGAATTTGAGAGTGTCGAAAAAGTCGACACTCTCTTGGCGGAAATGCCGTTCGCCGAAAATGAAACATTTTCGGACTGCACTCTACTCCCGCCAATACCACCCACGCACTCTTGAAAACCGCTTTATTAAAGCGGTTTTCGCTTACAAAGTATTTTTCCGCCGCACCTGTCGCCGGAAAAATAAATCGGCACCCAAATGGTGCCGAACTAAAAAAGGTTTATCGACAGACTGTAATTCCCTTGAATTGTCAAGGGGATTTTTTATATCTAAACATCTGTAAAGAAAAAAACTTGACAGCATTAGCAGTTTGTGATATACTACTAAACGGTGTAAAGAAAATAACTTTACAAAGGATGGCTTTTATGCTTGGTAAAGATCTTTTTGTCGGTACTCTTAACGATGTTTACGGCGAGTTTTTAGGCGATAAACAAAGAAGAATACTTTCGGCATATTATGACGAAGATTTATCCCTCACCGAGATTTCCGAAAACGAGGGTATTACCCGTCAGGCAGTCCTTGATTCTATTAAACGGACGACTGCAAAACTTTATGCTCTTGAGAAAAAATGCGGGTATGCTAAAAAGTTTTCGGAACTGAAAAGACTTTCCGATTTTGCAAAAAACGGCGACAAAAAAGCCCTATCCCAAATTATTGATATAATTGACGATTTATAATTTACTTTTATTAAAAAGGTGGCGAATTCTATGGCATTTGACAGTCTTTCGGATAAATTAGCCGGTGTTTTCAAAAAACTCAGAGGCAAAGGAAAACTCAGCGAATCCGATGTTAAAGAGGCTATGCGAGAGGTTCGCCTGGCACTTTTAGAAGCCGATGTCAACTATAAAGTGGCAAAAGACTTTACTAATTCCGTTACCGAAAAGTGTATCGGCGAGAATGTTATGGAAAGTCTTACAGCAGCCCAAATGGTTGTAAAGATAGTAAAAGAAGAACTGACCGCCCTTATGGGTAGCGAACAGGCAAGGCTCAAAACCGCTTCGAGAATACCTACTATAATTATGATGTGCGGTCTTCAGGGTTCGGGTAAAACCACCCACTGTGCCAAGTTAGCAAAGTTTTTGAAAGCAAAAGGTCATAGACCGCTTTTAGTGGCAGGGGATATATATAGACCTGCTGCCATAGAACAATTAAAAGTAGTTGGCGGTCAAGTTGGCGTCCCCGTTTTTGAAAAGGGTACTCAAAAACCCGAAAAGACTATTGTTGAGGCTGTATCTTATGCAAGAGATTACGGTTATGATTTCATAATACTCGATACGGCAGGTAGACTTCATGTCGATACCGAACTTATGGACGAACTTATAAGAATAACAAAAGCAGTTGAAATTGATAATATTATGCTTGTTGTTGACTCGATGGTTGGTCAGGATGCCGTTAATATAGCAAAGGCATTTAACGATATATTGGCTGTTGACGGTATAATTCTTACAAAACTTGACGGCGATACCCGTGGCGGTGCCGCTTTGTCGGTAAAAGCGGTTACCGGGAAGCCTATTATGTTTGTCGGTGTCGGCGAAAAACTTGATGCACTTGAAGAATTTCACCCGGATAGAATGGCGACCAGAATTCTCGGTATGGGCGATGTTATTTCGCTTATTGAAAAGGTTGAAAATGAACTCGACGAGAAAAAGGCAGAAGAAGCGGCAAAGAAACTCAAAGAAAATAAGTTTGATATGAATGATTTGCTCGACCAATTCCAGCAAATTAAAAAAATGGGGAGTTTAAAGAGTATCCTTTCTATGCTTCCCGGTATGGATAGAAAACTTCGCGATGTAGATATTGACGATAGGCAAATGGATAGAATTGAGGCTATTATCAAATCTATGACAAAAAAAGAGAGAAGCAATCCTGATATACTCAATGCTTCAAGAAGACGCCGTATAGCCGCCGGTTGCGGACAAACGGTAGAAGATGTCAACCGTCTTATTAAGCAGTATGAACAGATGAAAAAAATGTTTAAGCAGTTTGGAAAAGGCGGAAAGCATAAGAAATTAAGAGGAATGGGAATGGGTGGTTTTAACCCGAGCGATTTTGGTTTATAAGGTAATTCCTTTTAAATAAAGATTATTTTATGGAGGTGTATTCGTAATGGCAGTTAAGATCAGACTTCGCAGACTTGGTGCAAAAAAGGCTCCGTTTTACCGCGTAGTTGTTGCAGATTCAAGATATCCGCGTAACGGTCGTTTCATTGAAGAAATAGGAACTTACGATCCTACAAAGGATCCGGCAGCTGTTTCTATTGATGGTGAAAAGGCAAAACAGTGGATAAAGAACGGTGCTCAGCCGACTGATACCGTTAAGGCTTTACTTAAGAAAAACGGAATAATCGAATAAATTTTTAGGAGTTTTATATTATGAAAGAATTATTAGTTACTATCGCTTCCGGCTTGGTTGAAAATCCGGACGCAGTTAATGTTACTGTTGACGAGCCCAATGAAGAGGGCGTAATCGTTTTCCATCTTAATGTTGCAGAAGGCGATATGGGAAGAGTTATAGGTAAAGAAGGTCGCATTGCAAAGGCTATCCGCACAGTTATGCGTGCAGCTGCTGCTCGTAGCAACCAGAAGATTATGGTTGAAATCGACTAATTCTCTTCGTTTGCGGCCACCTTTTGGTGGCCTTTTTTAGTATTTACATATCATTTTTGGAGGCGGATGTTTTGAGAAAAGAGTATTTGGAGGTAGGAAAGGTTGTCGGAACTCACGGTGTAAAGGGTGCTTTACGACTTAAACCTTGGTCCGATGATTCGTCCTTTTTAGAGGGCATAAAAACCGTTTATCTTGCCGATAAAACACCGCTTAATATTGTCTCTGCAAAGGCACACGGCAATTTGACAATTCTTGTTGTTGAAGGTATCGACACTATCGAAAAAGCAGAAATGTTAAGAAACAAAATACTGCTTGTTAAAAGAAACGATGCAAAAATTCCCGAGGGCAGGTATTTTGTTGACGAAATTATTTCTTGTAAAGTGTATGATGCCGATACTGATAAGTGTTTGGGAATTTTAAGTGATGTTTCAAAAACCGGAGCAAACGATGTTTGGCATATAAAAGATGGCGATAAAGAGTATCTGGTTCCGGCGATTGAGAGTGTTGTTGTTTCGGTCGATATCGACTTAGAAAGAGTAGTCATAAGACCTATTGGGGGTATTTTTGATGAGAATTGATATTATGACGCTTTTTCCACAAATGTGCGAAACAGTTATGAGCGAGAGCATTATCGGCAGAGCAAGAAAAGCCGGAAAAGTCGAAATTGTATGCACCAATATCCGTGATTTTTCAGGCAATAAACATAATAAAGTTGACGATATGCCTTACGGTGGCGGAATGGGTATGATTATGGCGGCTGACCCGATTTATAATTGCTATAAAAGTCTTTATAGCGACGGAGAAAGCAAACCGCATTTAATCTATATGTCGCCAAAAGGCAAAACCCTTACGCAAAAAAGAGTTGTCGAACTTTCAAAACTTGATAGAATTGTAATTCTTTGCGGACATTATGAGGGGATCGACGAACGAGTTATAGAAGAGATAGTCGATGAAGAAATCTCTATCGGTGATTATGTTTTAACAGGCGGCGAAATTCCCGCATTAGCCCTTGCAGATGCGGTTTGCCGGATGCTTCCCGGTGTTTTGTCGGACGATGTTTGCTTTGAAGAAGAAAGCCATTTTGATGGGCTTCTTGAACATCCGCAATATACAAGACCTTATTCTTGGCACGAAAAAACAGTTCCCGATGTTCTTTTGTCGGGAAATCATGCCGAGATCGCAAAATGGAAGCGAAAACAGTCGCTTTTGGTAACAAAACAGCGAAGACCTGAAATGTTCCGAAAAATCAAACTCGATAAAAACGATAAGAAATTATTGGAAGATTGATATAAATAAGGGCTTTTGCATTTGTAATATTGACTAAATTCGACTATACGCAAAGTTAAAAAGTTGGATAAATATTAGAACTTATTAACAAAATATTGACGATTTCATTTAATGTGGTATAATTACAAGTGTGAATAGTTGTTACTATGTCAATAAGGAGAATTATTTATGTGTGTTAAAGATGTAACTATACAAAATCAGGTTGGATTACATGCTCGTCCGGCAACTTTTTTCATCCAGAAAGCGAATGAGTATAAGTCGTCTATTTGGGTAGAAAAAGACGAACGCAAGGTTAATGCAAAAAGTCTTTTAGGTGTTCTTTCTCTCGGCATCGTTGGCGGAACAACTATCAAGATTATAGTTGACGGAAGCGACGAAAAAGAAGCCCTTGAAGGTCTTGTAAACCTTGTAAATTCGGGCTTTGCAGATTAAATAACATAATAAAAAGTTATATTCGAAAAGACGAATATAACTTTACATTTCCGGGTGTGGCGCAGCTGGTAGCGCGCTTGACTGGGGGTCAAGAGGCCGCAAGTTCAAGTCTTGTCACTCGGACCATGCTGAGTGTTCATAACGCAAGTGAGTTATGGACACTCAGTTTTTATATGCTTCTTTGTATTTGAGCAGACTTTTTGGTCTGTTCATTTTCTTTTTCAGTTGGTTTTTACGCACTTAAAGTGCGTAACCCACTATGACACTTTCAGCAAAGCTGT
>DFHZ01000152.1 GCA_002371985.1 Ruminococcaceae bacterium UBA3710
AATGACCGCCTATACCGGGCTTTGCACCCTGTCCCATTTTAATTTCAATGGCGGCACCGATGCTTAAATAGTCTTCGTGAACTCCAAAACGACCTGAAGCCACCTGAACTATTGTATTATCGCCGTATTTGTAAAAGTCTTCATGCAGACCGCCTTCACCTGTATTATAAAGTATACCGAGCCGACTTGCTGCGGCGGATAAAGACGCATGAGCATTATAACTTATAGAACCATAACTCATAGCGGAAAACATCAATGGCATAGAAAGTTCAATTTGAGGCGATAAGGAACAATCAATTTTTCCGTTTTTATCCCTTACTATCGCTTGAGGCTTCTTTCCCAAAAACACCTTTGTTTCCATAGGCTCTCTCAGAGGGTCAATGGGTGGGTTTGTTACCTGCGAAGCATTAAGTAAAAGCCTGTCCCAATAAACCGGCAATCGGTTAGGGTTTCCCATTGATGATAGCAGTACACCACCGCTGTTTGCCTGTTTATATATTTCTTTTATTGTATCACTTTGCCAGTTTGCGTTTTCTCTGAGTGTGCAGTCATTTTTAACTATTTTAAGTGCACGGGTAGGGCAAAGAGACACGCATCGCTGACAATCTACACATTTAGTTTCATCACTTATCATAATTCCGAGATCGGTGTTAAGTATATGTACTTCGTTTGCACACTGCTTTTCACATACCCGACAGTTAATACAGCGGTTCATATCTCTTTTTATCTCAAATTCGGGATATATAAATTCGATACCCATCAGTATGAGCCCTCCTTTACCTTTATTATCATCGGTTCGCCTCCGGCAGGCGACCAGATATTTTTGGCTTTCGGCTCCATTATCCTTATCGCCGCTTCTTCACTCGCTATGAATATCTTATCATCTTTTTCTCCGACTACCATTGAGCGGAGTTTAAGCCTGTCATTAAGTGCCATAAGTCCGCCGTCAAAGCCTAAAACTATCGAAAAAGGTCCTGTTATAAGTAAACTCGGAAAAACAGTTCTAAGATATTTAAGTTTTTCCTTTTCCTCGTTATCTACCTTACTGTCAATAGTGCTCCAAAACGGTGCTGCTATAACACTTGCTGCTTCAGAAAGTGTCAATCCCTGACGCCTTAAAAGATAGTCAAGTATGTATGTTATAACTTCCGTATCAGTTTGCAAGTTGCATTTATATCCGAACATTTCAATAAATCGGCGATTTGCATCGTAGGACGATATTTCTCCGTTATGCACTACCGAATAATCAAGCATAGTAAACGGATGTGCTCCTCCCCACCAGCCCGGAGTGTTGGTAGGATACCTGCCATGTGCCGTCCAACTGTAGCCTTCGTACTCGTCAAGTTTATAGAATCTTCCTACATCTTCCGGGAAGCCCACCGCTTTAAATGTTCCCATATTCTTTCCGCTTGAAAACACATAAGCACCCTTTATTTCTGTGTTGATTTTTACAACAGTTCGGACAACAAATTCCTTTTCGTCAAGTTGTAAATTGGCAAGCACTGATTTAAGCGGTATTACAAAATACCTCCAAATAATCGGTTCATCTGTAATTTCGGGTATCTTTCGTGTAGGGATAATTTCACCTTTTACAACTTCAAAATGTTCTTTTAAGAATGCTTCACACTGTTTTCTTGTATCACGACAGTCAAAAAACATATGAAATGCGTAAAAATCACGGTAATCGGGATAAATGCCGTAAGCCGCAAATCCACCTCCAAGACCGTTTGAGCGGTCGTGCATAGGCTCCATAGCCTTTACTATCTTTTCGCCTGACATAAGATTACCTGTTTTTGATATTACTGCGGCAATAGCACAACCTGACGGTATTCTGATTTCTCCCTCTTTTTTCATCTTTTTCACCTTCTAAAACAAAAAAGAGCGCCCATTTTTATGCGGAATTATCCGCATAAAAATGAACGCCATTGCTCACTTAAAGCATTATACAACGCTAATGTACTTTTGTCAACAAAAAATATTTGCTCAACCGTTATCCAATTCGAAGATTTTTTGTTCGGCAAAAAAATTTTAAAAAAATGCTTGACAAATTAAAAAGTCGGTTGTATAATACGCCACATAGAAGGCAACGGCGTCTTTAAGTTTTACTTAGAGGTGCCGTTATCTCATTTTAAATATCGAAAAAAGGCAAAGGCGTCTTTCGTATTTTTACGAAGGACGCCTTATCTTTTTTAAAAAAGGAGTTTTGAATTATGAAATCAGTAAAAGATTATTTTGGAAGTTTAGTATTTGATGACAGAGTTATGAAATCGGTGCTGTCGGCTAAGGTTTATGCTTCTCTGAAAAAGACCATTGATGAGGGTACCGCACTTGATATAAGTGTTGCTAATGCCGTAGCATCCGCTATGAAAGACTGGGCAATTTCTAAGGGTGCTACACATTTTACGCACTGGTTTCAACCTCTTACAGGTATTACTGCCGAAAAGCATGATAGTTTTATCAGTCCCTCACCTGACGGCGGTGTAATTATGGAATTTTCAGGCAAGGAACTTATAAAAGGAGAACCGGATGCATCCTCATTTCCGTCAGGTGGACTAAGAGCCACCTTTGAGGCGAGAGGTTACACAGCTTGGGACCCGACATCATACGCTTTTATTAAGGGAAAAACCTTGTGTATTCCTACCGCTTTTTGTTCCTATGGCGGACACGCACTTGATAAAAAAACACCCCTTCTTCGCTCAATAGAAGCGTTAAATAAACAAGCACTTCGTGTTTTACGCCTTTTCGGTAATAAAAATGTAAAAAGAATTGTACCGTCGGTAGGGCCTGAACAGGAATATTTCCTTATTACTAAAGAAATGTACGATGCCCGTCCTGACCTTCGCTTCACCGGCAGAACGCTTTTCGGTGCAAAGCCCCCAAAGGGTCAGGAAATGGACGACCACTATTTTGGTGTTATAAAACCCCGTGTTGCTGCCTATATGGAAGAATTGAACGAAGAACTTTGGAAACTCGGCATTCTTGCTAAAACCGAACATAACGAAGTGGCCCCGGCACAACACGAATTAGCCCCCATTTATACTACTACCAATGTTGCGACCGACCATAACCAACTTACAATGGAGATTATGCAGAAAATTGCCGCGAAGCACGGTCTTGTTTGTTTGCTTCACGAAAAGCCGTTCGCAGGTGTAAATGGCTCGGGAAAGCATAACAACTGGTCAATTTCTACTGATGAGGGACAAAATCTTTTATCTCCCGGAGATACCCCTTATGAGAACGCACAGTTCTTGTTATTCCTTTGTGCCGTTATAAAGGCGGTTGACGATTATCAGGACCTTTTGCGTATATCGGTAGCGACAGCCGGCAATGACCACCGACTCGGTGCAAACGAAGCTCCTCCGGCGGTAATTTCAATATTCCTTGGAGATGAATTGAATGCCGTGTTAAAGGCAATAGAAACAGATACGCCTTATGAGGGTGCCGAAAAAACTCAAATGAAATTAGGAGTTGATGTGTTACCTAAGTTTAATCGTGATACTACCGACCGCAACCGTACTTCTCCATTTGCCTTTACCGGTAATAAATTTGAATTTCGTATGCTCGGCTCGTCAAACTCTATCGCCTGTGCTAATATAATGCTCAACTCTGCTGTGGCGGAAAGTCTTAAAATCTATGCAGACAGATTAGAGGGCGTTGAAGATTTTGAAACTGCACTTCACGAAATGATAAAGAAAACAATTAAAGACCACAAGAGGATTATATTCAACGGAAACGGCTATGACGATGCGTGGATAAAAGAAGCAACAGAAAACCGAGGGCTTCTTAATTACCGCACAACTGCCGACTGTATGCCACATCTGCTTGATAAAAAGAATGCTGATATGCTTACCTCTCACAAGGTGTTCTCGATATCGGAACTTAATTCCCGTTGTGAAATAATGCTCGAAAACTATTGCAAGTCGGTAACGATTGAGGCAAACACAATGGTTGATATGGCAAAAACTCAAATAGCACCTGCGGTAGAAGCATTTACAGCGGATATTGCAAAGAATACTGTTGCAAAACGCACCGTGAGTCCTCACATCGCTTGCGAATATGAAACGGGACTTATAAATCAGTTATCCGGTTTAACAGATAAAATAGAAAAATATGCCGACGAATTAAAGAACGCAGTTGTTGCTCTCGGCAACGCAAAGGATATTATTGAAGAGTCCGAATTGATAAGAGATAGCGTTTTGCCTAAGATGTGTGAACTCAGGCTCACTGCTGATACAGCAGAAACGCTTACCGCAAAATCATATTGGCCATATCCTTCCTATGCAGATATACTCTTCAGCGTAAAATAAAAGGATGATATAAATGGTTACTGAAGAAATTATAAAACTCATTAAAGAAACTGCCACGGGTGAAGTTTTTGGTGTATGGTTTCTTGTAGGTGCGGCACTTGTCTTCTTTATGCAAGCAGGCTTTGCCATGGTGGAAACCGGCTTCACCCGTGCAAAAAATGCCGGAAATATAATAATGAAAAACCTTATGGACTTCTGTATAGGAAC
>DFHZ01000045.1 GCA_002371985.1 Ruminococcaceae bacterium UBA3710
CGGGAGTAGAGTGCAGTCCGAAAATGTTTCATTTTCGGCGAACGGCATTTCCGCCAAGAGAGTGTCGAAAATTTCGACACTCTCAGCGGTACCGCAAATTTATTGTATTATTAAAGCCAATGTGTTAAAATAATATCGGTGATTATATGGAATATATTTTGGCTTCGGGTTCGCCGAGAAGAAAAGAACTTTTAAAATTTGTTATCCCCGAATTTGAAATAATTATGGCTGATATAGAAGAAACCTGCCCGAATGAAGTAACGGTAAAGCAAAGACCCCAATATTTAGCACTCAAAAAGGCGAAAGCGGTGGCGAAAAATCATAAAGATGCCACCGTAATAGGTGCCGATACGGCGGTGTTTTTAGGTGAAAATATGCTCGGAAAGCCTAAAAGCGTTGCCGATGCAAAAAATATGCTTAAAAGCCTTTCGGGGAAAACGCATAGTGTTATTACAGGTTGTGCAATAGTAAACGGGGAAAAGGAAAAATCGTTCTCGGTCGAAACAAAGGTTAAATTTTTAGAACTCCACGATAATGAGATAGACGACTACATAAAAACAAACGAGCCATTTGACAAAGCCGGTGGGTATGGCATACAAGGCTTTGGAGCATTGCTTATCGAAAGCATTACGGGAGATTATTTTAATGTTGTAGGTCTTCCCATTTCAAAACTTAATATTTATCTTAAAGAATTTTAGTATAATATTTCAAAATCAAGAATTCTTATTCCGCCGTCTATTATTTCGACGGCGGATTTTTTTACTCCGAATGATTTATAAACCATATTTTCGTATGATTTGCCTATTCCGAAAAAGGCAAAAATAATGCAGGATATAATTACCGACGAGAGATAAAATGACGAAAAAAACAGTTTTAAACTTTTTTTCATAATTCCTTAAACAAAGCCGACAGAGCATTGCCGAGAAGTTCTGCCGAATATGCCGCCTCCTCAAAAGTATTTGCGTCTGTGCCTATTTCTATTAAAACCGAGCCGGTTGTAAGGCTTTCGTTGTAGTTTTTCGGCATCAGAGATATAGACCTTGCAAGACCTTTATATTTTTCTTCGATTTTTGACTGTATTTTTGTTGCAAGTTTTAAATTTTCTTTGTAGTTCGGAAAGTTTTTGGTGTTTCCCGACTGAGAGCCCATAACGAGCATAATTTGTGCTGCTTTTTTGCCGTTTATAACCTTTGTCAGTTTAATTTTATCGTTATCTGCGGTTGAAATCGAGTCCCGATGTAAATCTATAACAACCTTTATGCTCGGATGTTTGTTTAAATTTGAGATAATCGTTTTTGCGGCTCTCGAATAACTTTCGTTGTATGATGGGTAATCGTGTTGAGTTTTATCGTGTATAGTGTTTATTCCGTTTGAATTTAACTTATTTGCCACAATTTCTCCGATTGCTATCATATTATGAGTATTGTCAGTAGTTCTCGATTTATCCCTTTCGTCGTAAAAATTTTTTTCTTGCAACAAATACGATTCTGTTGCATGGGTATTGATAATAAGTACCTGAGGAGCGGAATTGTCTTTTAAGTTAAAGGAAAGGTTACTTTCAAAAAGTGATTTTATATCAACATTAAGGTCAGTGCTGTTTTTAAGGTATATATTTTTGTAAGATGTATTTGCAGTGTAGGGGGATATGTATTTTTCGAGGACTTTACCCAAAACAACCGAATCGGAATTTGCGGGTATGCTTTTTTGGGCAGTCTCGGTTTTTTCGCCCGAAGCGGAGGAAAAAACGGCATATTCCTCGTAGCCGTTTGAAGCGGACGCATTTATATCAAATAAAGATTTGTTGCCGAAATCGTTAAAAAATAAGAGCCTGTAAAAAGAAAAGGAACAGACGGCAAGGCAACAAATATTTACCAGAACAATACAAAATCTGTTACGGTTTAATTTCATAAAATCACCATTTTCAAAACCAACAAAATATTTTTGCTAAAAATTTTACGATAGTCCCACTGTTAAGAATATGAAATAATCGGTGATTATTATGACATACAAAAAAGCCGACGATTTTTCGTCGGCTTTAATACTGATAAATAAAAATTATTTATTATTATATTTTGCAACAACCTTTTTTATTCTGTCGGCAGGATCAAGGAGTGAACTGATAGAATTATCGTTGTTAAGAGTATCGACAAGAAGGGCAATGTATTTTGACATATTAACACTTGCATACCATTCTTTTGATAAAAGTTCAGGGGTTTGATAAATAAGATTTGTAGTAAACACCTTATTGATAATTCCGTTTTTATAGTATTCGTCAAACTTATCAAGACCTTCAACAAAAAGACCGAATGTTGAGAATATGAAAATTCTGTTTGCACCTTTTTCTTTTAACTTTTTAGCGATATCGAGCATAGAATCGCCCGAAGAAATCATATCGTCAACCAAAATAAGGTCTTTGCCCGTAATGTCGCTTCCTAAAAACTCGTGAGCCTCAATCGGGTTTCTGCCGTTGACAACTACCGAATAATTTCTTCTCTTGTAGAACATACCGAGGTCTAAACCTAAAACGGAAGAGTAGTAAATACATCTTCCCATTCCACCCTCGTCGGGAGAAACAATCATAGTATGCTCTTTATCGAGTTTAACATCGGGAACGGTTTTAAGAAGTGCTTTAATCATTTGATAAGCAGCCTGAACATTATCAAAACCGTCAAGCGGTATAGCATTATTTACTCTTGGGTCATGAGCATCAAAAGTGATTATATTCTTAACACCCATTGCAACTAATTCCTGCAAAGCCATTGCACAGTCCATAGACTCTCTTGAGGTTCTGCGGTGTTGTCTGCCCTCATAAAGCATAGGCATAATAACGGTTATTCTTCTTGCCTTTCCGCCGAATGCCGCAATAACACGCTTTAAATCCTGAAAATGGTCATCAGGAGACATTGCATTCTGTTTGCCGAAATATTCATAAGTACAGCTATAGTTGCCCATATCTGTAATAATAAATAAGTCCTTGCCTCTGACGGTTGATTTGATAATGCCTTTGCCGTCACCGGATGCAAATCGAGGGCATTCGCTTTCCAGAATGAAAGAATC
>DFHZ01000032.1 GCA_002371985.1 Ruminococcaceae bacterium UBA3710
AAGGGACATAAGGGTCAGAAGGCTCGTGCCGGTCATGGTATGAGACCCGGTTTTGAAGGCGGTCAGATGCCTCTTCAAAGAAGAATCCCTAAGCGTGGCTTTAACAACATTTTTGCTGAAGAATGGATTGCTATTAATGTTTCTGCTCTTGAGGTTTTCGAGGACGGCGCTGTAGTTGATGCAACTGCTCTTCAGGATAAGGGAATAATAAAGAAAGCAGATAAGCCTGTTAAGGTTTTGGGTAACGGTAAAATTACCAAGAAACTCACTGTAAATCTTAACGCATTTTCCGCTTCTGCTGCTGAAAAGATAAATGCCGCAGGCGGAAAGGCTGAGGTGATCTGATTATGATAGAAACCTTAAAAAATGCTTGGAAGGTTAAAGAACTTAGAAATAAGATTCTCTTTACCATTTTTATCATTGTTATTTTCAGAATCGGTTCTGTAATTCCGGTTCCTTACATCAATGTAAGTAAACTTTGGAATGCAACAACAACTAATGATTTCTTTAATTACCTGTCAATTTTGACCGGTGGTGGACTTGAATACGGTGCAATCTTCGCTATGTCGGTTACTCCGTACATCAACTCTTCAATTATCATTCAGCTTTTGTGTGTTGCTATTCCTGCTCTCGAGCGTCTTTCAAAAGAAGGCGAAGAGGGTCAGAAAAAACTCGCAACAATCACCCGTTATACAACAGTTGCTTTGTCGCTGATTCAAGGTACCGCTTATTATTTCTATTTGAGAAATTCCGGTTATCTTTCGGTTAGCGGTTCAGGAGCAAGAGTTTTTGCGGCGTTTGTAATCGTTCTCGCATTTACAGCGGGTTCGGCACTCGTAATGTGGCTCGGTGAACAAATAGATGTCAAGGGCATAGGAAACGGTATTTCCATACTGCTTTTTGCCGGTATCTTGTCCCGTGGTCCACAGGCGTTTGAAGTGCTTATCAAAAACTTCAAAACCAATCCGGTTGCAGTTGTAGGTATTGTTATTGCGTTCTTCGTTGTAATCGGTTTCATCGTTTGGATGACCGATGCAGAGCGTCGTATTCCTGTACAATATGCTAAGCGTGTTGTCGGAAATAAGATGTACGGCGGTCAAAACACACATATTCCGATTAAGGTTAATATGTCCGGTGTTATGCCGATAATCTTTGCTTCGTCAATCCTTATGCTTCCGACAATGATTCTTTCATTTGCCGGTGATAAGTACACTATCTACAATCAACCGTCTTGGCACAAGTTCTTAACCTTGTTCAGCACAAGAGGAGTATTTTACGCAGTTATCTATTTCATTATGATTATTGCATTTGCGTATTTCTATACGACAATTCAGTTCAATCCTGTTGAAATGGCAAACAATTTGCGTAAAAACGGCGGCGCTATTCCGGGTATTCGTCCCGGAAAGCCTTCATCAGACTTTATTTCCAAGATTTTGTCAAGAATAACACTTCTCGGAGCATTGTTCCTTAGTGTTATTGCTATACTTCCTATTGCTATAGGAAACATAGGAAAAATCAATGTATCTTTGGGCGGTACATCTATCCTCATTATGGTTGGTGTTGCACTTGATACAGTTAAGAATCTTGAATCTCAGATGATGATGCGTCATTACAAGGGATTCCTTGATTAAGGAGAGTTTATGAAACTTATTCTTTTGGGAGCCCCGGGTGCAGGCAAAGGCACCCAAGCAGAAATTATTTCTGAAACTTATAAAATCCCGACTATTTCCACAGGAAATATCATTCGTGCCGCTTTGAAAGAGGGCACGGAAATGGGACTTAAAGCTAAAGCTTATACCGAAAAGGGCGAACTCGTTCCGGATGAAATCGTAATCGGTATCATTAAGGAGCGATTAAGCGAGCCTGATTGCAACGGTGGATTTATTCTCGACGGTTTCCCTCGCACAATACCTCAAGCCGAGGCACTTGACAATATGGGTATTGCTGTTGATGCTGCACTTTCTATTGAAGTAGAGGACAGCGAAATAGTAAAGCGTATGTCAGGCAGAAGAGTTTGTGAAAAGTGCGGTGCAAGTTATCATACAGAATATAAGAAACCGCAAAAAGACGGAATTTGCAATGCTTGTGGCGGAAATCTTGTTATCCGTAAGGACGATGAGCCCGAAACTGTTCTTAATAGACTTAGTGTTTATCATGAGCAGACCGAGCCGCTCAAAGATTACTACAACAAGCAAAACAAGTTGCTTATAGTAGAAGGACAGGATGATGTTAAAGACACCACCGCCCTTGTGCTTAAAGCCATTTCGGAGATATAAGCGATGATAGTGCTAAAAACCGAGCGTGAGCTTTCTGTTATGCGAGAGGCTTGCAAAATATCGGCACAAGCATTACAATTAGTTGGCAATGCGGTTGAGCCGGGAGTTACAACTGCCGAGCTCGACGCCTTAGCCGAAAAGTTTATAAGGAGTTGCGGAGCAGTCCCTAACTTCAAAAACTATGAAGGCTATCCGGCAACCGCATGTATATCAATCAACAACGAGGTAATTCACGGCATACCTACTTCAAAACGGAAAATTTGTGCAGGAGACATTGTAAGTGTCGACTTAGGTGCAAAATTTAACGGTTATCACGGAGATAATGCTGCTACTTTTGCCTGTGGAGATGTATCCGCAGAAGCAAAGCGGCTGATGGATGTAACCAAAGAAAGTCTTTACGAAGGCATTTCAGCGGCTCGTCCCGGCAGCAGAATCGGTGATATCGGTTTTGCGGTACAACAGTATGTCGAAAAGAGAGGTTTTTCGGTAGTTCGGGACTTTGTCGGACACGGCATAGGGACCGAAATGCACGAACCGCCGGAAGTACCTAATTTTGGCACTCCCGGAAGGGGTATCCGATTACTGCCGGGTATGACTATAGCGATAGAGCCTATGGTTAATGCCGGAAAATACGGGGTATCTGTTCAGCCGGACGGTTGGACGGTACTTACAAAGGACGGATCACTTTCCGCACATTTTGAACATACTGTTCTGATTACTAAGGACGGTCCTAAAATTATGACCGACCCAAATGATTAACAGTAAAGAATTAAAGGGAGATACAATCTATGTCAAAAGAAGATATGATAGAACTTGAAGGAACCGTTGTTGAGGCTATGCCAAACGCAATGTTCAAGGTAGAAATTCAGGGTGGACATCAAATTCTCGCCCATATTTCCGGAAAACTTCGTATGAATTTCATCCGAATTCTTCCCGGTGATAAGGTAACGGTAGAGATGTCGCCGTACGACCTGTCAAAAGGACGCATTACATGGCGTTCAAAATAATAGGTAAAAATTTAGGAGGTAAATCCAAATGAAAGTTAGACCTTCTGTAAAAAGGATTTGCGAAAAATGCAAAATCATTAAGCGTAAGGGTAAAATCATGGTAATCTGTGAGAACCCGAAGCATAAACAGCGTCAGGGTTAATTTTACTCAAAACTTTAAATGGAGGTGCTTTTGTAAATGGCACGTATTGCTGGTGTTGACCTTCCGAACGAGAAGCGAGTTGAAATAGGACTTACTTATATCTACGGAATCGGTCTTACAACATCTAAAAAGATCCTTGCCGATACAGGTATCAATCCTGATATCCGTGTAAAGGATTTGTCAGAGGAAGATATTTCCAAGCTTCGTGAGTACATCGACCATAACCTTCAGGTAGAGGGTGATCGTCGCCGTACCGTAGCTCTTGACATTAAAAGACTTATTGAAATCGGTAGTTATCGCGGACTCCGTCATCGTAAGGGACTTCCCGTAAGAGGACAGCGTTCTAAGACAAATGCGCGTACACGCAAAGGTCCGAAGAGAACGATAGCTAACAAGAAAAAGTAAGTAGGAGGAAGAATAAATGGCTACTGCTAAGAAAACGACCGGTTCACGCCGTCGTCGTGAAAAGAAAAATATTGAACGCGGTGCTGCTCATATTCAGTCAACCTTCAACAACACAATAGTTACAATTACCGATACACAGGGCAATGCTCTTTCATGGGCTTCTGCCGGTGAACTTGGTTTCAGAGGCTCTAAGAAGTCTACCCCTTTTGCAGCACAGAGTGCAGCAGAGATGGCAGCAAAAGCCGCAATGGAACACGGTCTTAAAACTGTTGAAGTTTATGTTAAAGGTCCGGGTGCTGGAAGAGAAGCCGCTATCCGTGCTTTGCAGTCAGCAGGTCTTGAAGTAAATATGATTAAAGATGTTACTCCAATTCCTCATAACGGCTGCCGTCCTCCCAAGAGAAGACG
>DFHZ01000033.1 GCA_002371985.1 Ruminococcaceae bacterium UBA3710
CCTCCCAAGAGAAGACGTGTATAATAATTATTAAAAAACAAGTTACAAATTTTGGAGGTGTAACAGATGGCAAGATATACCGGACCAGTATGCAGACTTTGTCGCCGTGAAGGACAGAAGTTGTTCTTAAAGGGTGAACGCTGCTATTCTGATAAATGTTCCATTGGCATCAGAGGATATGCTCCGGGTCAACATGGACAAGGTAGAAAGAAGTCATCCGAATATGGTTTGCAGCTTCGTGCTAAACAGACTGCAAGGCGTTTTTATGGTGTTCAGGAAAATCAGTTCCGTCATTATTTTGATGTTGCTGAAAGAAAACAGGGCGTTACAGGTGATAACCTTTTGAGAATTCTCGAAAGCCGTCTTGATAATGTTGTTTACAGAGCAGGTTTTGCTTCTTCAAGAACTGAGGCAAGACAACTTGTTGGACACGGCCACTTTGAAGTAAACGGTTCACGCGTTGATATTGCTTCTTATCTTCTTAAAGCAGGCGATGTTGTTGCAGTTTGCGACAAGGCTCGTGGCACAGAAAAAATGAAAGCAATTATCGAGGCTAACGGTGCTAAACCGGTTCCGACATGGATGGATGTTGACCATGATAAGCTTACAGCAAAGGTTATCAATCTTCCAAATCGTGATCAGATTGAGGCTCCTGTTGACGAACAGCTTATCGTCGAATTCTATTCGAGATAATTTTAATTTTACGGTACTTATCCGCATTATGTACTGTTATTATAAAAAATATCTATGCGGAGAAACGGAGCTTTTAAATGATAGAAATTGAAAAGCCCAGAATTGATACTTTAGAACTTTCTGACGATGGTAAGTATGGTAAGTTTGTGATGGAACCTCTTGAAAGAGGTTACGCTACAACTCTCGGTAACAGTATGAGAAGAGTTCTCCTTTCTATACTTCCGGGTGCCGCCATTACTTCGGTTAAAATTGAGGGCGTTGTTCATGAATTTTCCACCATTCCGGGTGTGAAAGAGGATGTAACAGAAATTGTTCTTAACTTAAAGAGCGTTGTTGCAAAACTTCATTGTGATGAACAAAAGAAAGTTTATATTGAAGCTGAAGGCCCATGCGTTGTTACTGCTGCTGATATAAAGGCAGATTCTGAGGTAGAAATTCTTAATCAGGATTTGTATATCGCAACTCTTGACGAGGGTGCAAAACTCAATATGGAAATGACTATCGAAAAGGGCAGAGGGTATGTTCCTGCTGAGCAGAACAAATCATCTCAGACCGTTATCGGAGTTATTCCAATTGACTCGATTTATACACCTGTTCTTAAGGCCAACTTTACTGTTGATAATACTCGTGTTGGTAATGTTGTAGACAAGGGCAGACTTACACTTGAAGTTTGGACCAACGGTTCAATCAAGGCTAATGAAGCAATTTCGCTTTCTGCTAAGGTTTTGATTGACCATTTTGAGTTGTTCCTTGATTTAACCGAGGGTGTAAGCGAAACCGCAAGTATTATGGCAGAAAAGAAAGAGGACGGAAGAGAAAAAGTTCTCGATCTCACTATTGACGAACTTGACCTTTCTGTCAGAAGTTATAACTGCCTTAAGCGAGCAGGTATCAATACGGTTCAAGACCTTTTAGGAAAGTCTGAAGAAGATATGATGAAGGTTAGAAATCTTGGCCGTAAATCTCTTGAAGAGGTTATTGCAAAGCTCGAGTCTTTCGGCTATGGCCTCAAAAAAGACGACGAATAAGAAAAGGAGTGATATAAATGCCGGGTACTCGTAAACTTGGAAGAACAAGTGATCAGAGAACTGCTATGCTTCGTGCTATGGTTACTTTCCTTTTAGAAAACGGAAAGATTGAAACAACTGTAACTCGTGCAAAAGAAGTAAGATCAATGGCAGAGAAGTATATTACACTCGCTAAGACCAATAATCTTCACAGCAAACGCCAAGCTATGGCTTTTATTACTAAGGAGGATGTTGTAGCAAAACTTTACAACGAAATTGCTCCTAAGTACAAGGATGTTAACGGTGGATATTGTCGTATAACCAAAACAGGTCCTCGCCGTGGCGACGCTGCTGAAATGGCGATTATCGAGTTAATTTAATCTCTATTTTAGTCCTCACATTTTCAAATGTTTTATAAAAACATCAGGAATAATATTCCTGAGATGATGTGTGTACTAAATAATTAAAACTAAAACCGATGAAGTTCATCACTTCATCGGTTTTTTTATGTGGTTTAATAGATAGAAATTATTGACATACAAGAGGAGAAAATATATAATGAACTTAATTGTTTAGTTAATAAAAAATATTTTTCGGGAGATAGGCAATGATAAATTTTAATGAGCAAAACAATGTTTTTACCCTTGAAACAAAAAACACAACATACGCAATAGGGCTTCTTGAAAACAGTCTGCTTGTGCATCTTTACTGGGGTAAGAAATTAAATAATGCCATAAACGAAAATTGGAATAATGACTTTACTTGGAGGTCTCATTCTCCTTTTGATTATGGTAAATATTCAACTAATGCTTTACCGCTTGAGTTTTCGGCATACGGTGGCGGTGATTCGAGAACGGCAAGTTTTTCGGCTCTCTATAATGACGGCAGTAGGGTTTCAAAGTATTACTATAAAGGCTATGAAATAATCAAAGGAAAGCCTGAAATCACCGGACTTCCGTCAACTTATGCCGAGAGCGGAGATAAGGTAGAAACTCTCGTCATTAATCTTTATGACGAACTTAAAAAAGTTAATGTTTATTTGAATTATTCGGTCTTTGAGGAATATGATGTAATAACAAGAAACATTAAAGTAGTAAATGGTGGCGAAACCCTTAAACTGCATACAGTTCTTAGTGCGATGACCGATTTCTTCGGTTGCGACGATATGGATATTATTCATCTTGACGGTGCTTGGGCGAGAGAACGCTATGTTACAAGGCAGAGAATTGTACCCGGAAATCAAAACATAAAAAGTCAAATCGGAATAAGCAGTTCTTATCATAATCCGTTTATTGCAATTTGCGATAAAAACACAACCGAAAATACCGGCGATGCTTACGGCTTTAATCTTGTTTACAGCGGTAATTTTACGGCAGGAGCAGAGCGAAATCCTTATGGAACAATAAGGACTTATATAGGTATAAACCCAAACGAATTTGAATGGGTTCTTGAAACAAACCAAAGTTTTGAAACACCTGAAGCCATCCTTGTTTATTCGGATAAAGGACTTTCGGGTATGTCAAGAATTTTCCATAAAATCATAAGAACTCGCCTTTGCAGAGGAAAATTCAGAGATATTGAGAGATATGCACTTATAAATAACTGGGAAGCAACATATTTTAATTTTAATGAAGATAAGATAGTAAAAATCGCTCAAAAAGCAAAGCAAATAGGTGTCGATACTATGGTGCTTGATGACGGTTGGTTCGGAAGAAGAACCGATGATACAAGAGGACTTGGCGACTTTGTAGAAATGCCCGATAGATTACCAAACGGACTTTCGGGACTTGCTAAAAGAATTAACGATCTTGGAATGCACTTCGGCTTGTGGTTTGAACCTGAAATGGTAAATCCCGATAGCGAACTCTTTGAAAAACACCCCGACTGGATAATTCATACAAATGGCAGGACACCAAGCAAAATCAGACATCAGTATACACTCGATTTATCAAGAAAAGATGTTTGCGATTACATAATCGACTGTGTCGGCGGTATTCTGAAACGGGCGAACATAGAGTATGTAAAGTGGGATATGAATAGGCAAATGTCCGAAGTCGGCTCGGCAATGTTACCGGCCGAAAGACAGGGCGAGGTTATGCACCGATATATGCTCGGTCTTTACTATGTTTTTGAAACACTTACAAAAGAATTTCCCAATGTTTTGTTTGAGGCTTGTGCTTCGGGCGGAGCCCGTTACGACGGCGGAATTTTACATTATATGCCACAGGTTTGGACAAGTGATGATACCGATGCAGTTGAGCGTATTAAAATTCAGTACGGTACAAGTTTTGTCTATCCCTATTCAACAATGGGTGCTCATGTTTCGGCATGTCCGAACCATCAAAACGGCAGGACAACACCGTTCGAAATGCGTTGCAATGTCGCAATTTGCGGACAGTTCGGCTTTGAACTCGACCTTAATAAATGTACTGACGAGGAACTTGAAACGGCGAAAAAAGCAGTTCAAAATTACCGCCGTTTAGGTGAAATATTCCATAAAGGAGACCTTTATCGTTTGCGTTCGCCTTTTGAAAGTCTTATGGCAGTAAATGAGTTCATTTCAGAAGATAAAAACACCGTTCTCGTATGTATTTATCCTCATTCAACGGTTACCGCCGGTTACGACGAGTATATAAAACTTTCGGGTCTTGACGAAAATGCTTTATATGAACTTAACGGTAAATCTTACGGTGGCGACTACCTTATGAATAAAGGTATTCATATCATAAATGATTATGAGTATAAAACAAAAATACTTGAACTTAAAAAACAGTAATTAACAAAGCGAACCCCGACACTTTAATGTCTGGGTTCATTTTGTCGCAGACAAAACAAAAGATATTTAAAACATCATTTTTATTGTATATTTGGAAAAAATAGTATATAATTAGAAACGATATTAAGTTTTAACATTTTGTTTAATAATTAAAAGACAATTTTTGTTAAAATACTTTATGTAATTTATGCATGGAGGAGTATAAATGATAAATGTAACCGGACTTTCAAAAAGATACGGCACTAATCTTGCTGTTAAAGATGTCAACTTTAATATCGAAAAAGGCGAGATTATTGGCTTTTTAGGTCCAAACGGTGCCGGAAAATCTACTATTATGAATATCTTGACAGGGTATCTTTCTATGACGCAGGGGCAGGTGCTTATTGACGGATATGATATTACAGAGTATCCCGAAGAGGCAAAGAAAAGAATAGGTTATTTGCCCGAAATACCGCCTCTTTATACCGATATGAAGGTCAGAGAATTTATAAATTTCATATATGATTTAAAAAAGGTTAAATTCCCTAAAAAGGCCCATGTTGACGAAGTTCTCAAATTAGTTAAAATTGATAATGTGCAGAACAGGCTTATTAAGAATTTGTCAAAAGGTTATCGCCAAAGAGTAGGCTTTGCAAGTGCTTTGGTCGGAAACCCCGATGTTTTAATTCTTGACGAACCTACGGTAGGTCTTGACCCGAAACAGATTATCGAGATAAGAAATCTCATTTCAAAACTCGGAAAAAATCATACAATTATTCTTTCTTCTCATATTCTTTCGGAAATTCAAGCCGTTTGTCAGCGTGTTATTATCATAAACAGAGGAAAAATAATTGCCGACGATACCGCCAAAAATCTTTCTGCAAAACTTTCGAGCGAACGCTCTATTGTAGCAAGAATTATGTGCGACGAGTCGACAATGCTTGAAACATTAAAAACAATAAACGGCGTTAAATCCGTAACATCGCTTGGCAGTATGGAAAAAGGCTCTTTTGACTTCCTTATTGAGCCTGATGATGACGCAGATATAAGGGCAGATGTATTTGACCGAGTTGTGTCTATGGGCAAAAAGATGTTGTCGTTTAAAGATAACACTATGTCGCTTGAACAGGTATTCCTTCGTCTTACCGAAGCGGATGATGACGAACTTGAAAGGCTCCTTGGAACGACTGCCGACAAGGAAACAAAATCAGAAGGGGATGAAGAATAATGAATGCTATATTTAAAAGAGAATTTAAAGCATATTTTAATACGCCTATCGGTTTTATAGTTTTAGCGGCATACTACTTCTTCTTGGGACTCTTCTTTTCGCTTATATACAGAAGCGGTTCGCCGAGCATTGAAACCGTTATTATGGCAATGTCTATCGTTTCGGTGTTTACAATGCCTATTCTTACAATGCGACTTATGAGCGAGGACCGTCGCCAAAAGGTTGACCAGGCTCTTATAACCGCACCTGTTAAACTCACATCAATAGTGCTCGGAAAATTCTTTGCGGCATTCGCCGTATTTGCTTTAAGTTTTGCTCCGACCGTTATTTTTGAAATCATCGTTGCAACAAAGATAAGTGTTAATGTTTTATCGTATATTTATGCACTTTTCGGAATGTTCCTTTTAGGCGGAGCACTTATTTCTATCGGAATGTTTATTTCCTGCCTTACCGAAAGTCCTGTTGTTTCGGCTATTCTGACCCTTGTTATAAATATTCTGATTATTTATATGTCTAATTTTGCAAGTATGGTTAATAATTCGTTTTTGGCAAAAGTGTTTGAAAAAGCGGCTTTTGTTTCGGCTTCCGAATCGTTTGGTCAAAACATTTTCAGTATTCCCGACATAGTTTATTTTGTAAGCATTATAGCAGCCTTTCTCTTTTTAAGTGTTCGTTCGCTTGAAAAGAGAAGATGGTCTTAAAGGAGGTAAAAGGAAATGGAAGAGAATAAAACAACCGAAACTACCTCTGAGGAAAACAGTGTAGTAGAAGAGATAAACGCTCAAAATCAAACCGAAGAAACACCAAAAAAAGAAAAGAATAAAAAACCAAAGAAACTTAAAAATCAAGCACTTCTTAAAAAGGGCAGTTATTCAGTTGCTATTACCGCCATTGTCCTTGCAGGAATAATCGTTTTAAATATTTTAGTCGGTGTTTTATCAAAGAGGGTATCGCTCGAATATGATTTTTCAAGCGATAAGAAAAACTCTCTTTCTGCCGAGAATATCAAATATGTAAAAAATGTAAAAAGTGATGTTTCCGTAATTTTCTGCACGAGTGAAGACACTTATGTTGATTATATGAGTTATTATGCTCAGCAGTATAATGTAACCTCGGGCGGAAACGAGTATTATGAACAAACACTTAAGATAGTAAATAAATATACAGCTTATAACAGTAAAATCGAATTAGAGTATGTTGACCCGCAGTCGGCTGATTTTACAAAAATTTCCGCCGAATATCCTAATGAAAAAATCTCTTACGGCGATATTATTGTTTCTGCAAACAAAAGACATAAAATTATTAAATATACAGATATTTATTCCTTGTCAGATGACCAAACTTATGCCGCATACGGCTATACTACATCGACTGTTACAGGCAATAATATAGAAAATGCTCTGACAGGTGCGATTTCTTATGTTTTAAGCGATAAAACAATAAAGGTTGCCTTTTTAACGGGACATTCTTCAGCAGATCTTACCGCCGATTATAAAACCTTACTTAGCGATAATAATTATGAAATAGATACTATTTCCGATAATGTTATAACAAACATTTCTTCCGAATACGACAGTGTTATTATTCCTGCCCCGACAACCGATTTTTTAGAGGGCGAGATAAAAGTGCTTTCGGAATTTCTTGATAACGACAGCAAACTCGGCAAAGGACTTGTATTTTTTGCCGATGCCGCAGCACCGTATCTTAACAATCTTTATGATTTCCTTGAAGAATGGGGAATTTTGATTGAGGACGGTGTCGTTCTTGAAACAGATGCTAATAACTATATGCCTGATGAGCCTACAACAATCGGCTCTTATAGTACGGGAAAAGACGATATGACGGCAGATATGCGAATTTGCATTTCGGGCGATAATGTTCCTATGACGGCATCTTTTGACAAAAGAGAAAACCTGACCGTTACTTCTCTTATCGCAACTCCCGAAACGGCTATTGCGGCTCCTAAGGGTTCGGGTGCAGGTTTTGACGATGCAAATTCCTATGAAAAGGAAAGTTATTCAACCTGCATTATGTCTGAAAAACTTGAATATTTAGACGGTACAAAAGAAGCAAAAAGTCATATTTTTGCTTTTTCAAGCACATACTTCCTTTCTTCCGAGTATAATGAGGCTTCGTCGGTAGCAAATAAGAATTTATCTCTTGTCGCAACTGAAAGGGCTTGCGGAAGCGATAAGAGCGATATTTCTTTCGTTACAAAATCAATAGAAAACGAAAGTTTTGCAGATTCTGTTACACAAGGCTCAACTAATTTGATAATCATAATATTTATGGTTTTGTTGCCACTTGCTATGATAGTTTCGGGCATTGTTATCTTTATCAAGAGAAGGAACAGTTAATAATGAGCGACTTTTTTGATGATGAAAATTTAGTTTCGCAAGAGGATAATAAATCTTCTGAAGAAAAAAAGATAATACCTAAAAAGAAACTCTTGCCTAAACTTATCGCAGGATTTCTTTGCGTTGCTATTCTTGTCGGCGGACTGTTTGCCGTAATTAAGTTTATACCTGAAAAAGAGGACGAGGATAACACTTCGTCGGCTTTTAAGACGATTGAAGCCTTAAAACTTGACGAGGATAAGGTCAAATTTCTTTCGGTAACCAATGAAAACGGTACATTCAGTTTTTCAAAAATTACCGATAACGATACCGCTAAGTGGATACTCGAAGGTATAAATGCCGACCTTTTAAGCGATGATAAAATCTCTTCGGTTGTAAATAGTGCAACCTCGATTGACGCAATAAGAAAAATCACCGAAAAAACAGAAGAACAATGCGGAATAAATACAAGCAAAATTTATGCCGAAATAGTAAGTGAAGATTCTTCCGTAGAAAAAATCATTTTTGGCGACCAGTCTCCCGATAATTCAGGTTGCTACCTTAAACTGTCGGGTAGTAACGAAATTTATCTTGTCGAAGATAGTGTTAAAACCGCTTTTGAGTTTGATTCGCTTTTCTTTGCGGCGGCAGATATGATTCCGGCAGTTAGTTCCGAAGGGCTTGACGGATATTTTACAGACGGTAAACTTTCAAAATTCGATTCATTAACCGTAACAGGTAAGAATTATGCTACGCCGCTTGTTTTTGTGCCTAATACCGATAAATCATTTTCTGAATATATACCGTATAAAATTACCTCTCCCGAGGATCATTATGCGGATAATATGGATAGTATTCTGGCTGTTTTTGCAGACGGAATATCTGCGGGCGGTGCATATTCTTATGATACAACCGCTTCTGAAATCGCAAAATTCGGTCTTAATAGCCCCGATTTAAAACTAACTGTAAAACTCGGAACTAAATCTTTTACAAATAGTTTTAAACTTCAAGACGACGGGAACTATGCCGGTATTTCGAGCAACGGAAAATTTATCTATAAAGTATCAAATTCAAGTATTTCAGAAATAGCAAACGGCGATGCTACCAAGTATTATTCTTCTAATATCTGCCTTTTCTCGATAGATAAACTTGACAGTTTTGTTATAACCGCCGAGGGTAAATCTTACGATTTCGGAATAAAAAAGATAGAAGACGAAGACAGTAAGGACCCTTATGAGATTACTTATGAGGGCAAGAGCATAGATTGTTCTTCTTTCCAAAGCCTTTATCAGTATGTTGTGTCGCTAAGTTGTTTCGATTTTACGACAGGCGATACAGATAAAAGCAATACCGTTACTCTAACATTTAAGTTTAAAGACGGTGATATTATTACCGTTGATTTTGAGAAGTTCAACGATACAAAATATCAGTATTCTATGAACGGAAAACCAATAGGAAAAGTTCAATCCTCTAAAATAAATAAACTTGTAAAGTATACTAAAAAACTTGCAAACGGCGAAAAAATAACAGAACTTAATTAAAAAATTCCCACTAAGGATAACTTAGTGGGAATTTAGGTTTATTTTGATAATTCGGGCAGTCCGCTAAGCGATGTTAAAATCGAGAGTATTCCGGCGGTAATCGATGAACTTATTACGATTTTCCAGTTTATTTCGCTAATCATAGCCGATGTTCCGATAGTGGCGGCTGCCGTCTGTGAAACAGTTTTTATCGCTCGTATCATTGCGGCTTTTAGCCATTTACTTGATATAATATTCATACTCTTTTACCCCTTAAAATCTCGTTTACTCTGCTTTGAACTTCGGAGTAACTGTATCCAAGGGCACTCAAGCGTTGCTTTCGTTCATTTCCGTTTCCGTAAAGACCTCTTATTACTTCTCGTGCGACCTCTTCAACCGACTTCTTTATAGGAGTATCATTCTTTACGGTTTGGCTTTTATAAGTAAGACCTCCCTTTTTAACTAAAACTTCTACACAGGCGGTTGCCACTTTGTCGGCAAAATCTTCGCTTAAAATAATAGGTGTATCGGTAGTGCTGTCCATAAAACCGCATTCGAGTATTACTGCCGGCATATTGCTTTCTCTTACTTCGTGTAAGTTTTGCTTTTGTAAGGGAACTGCTCTGTTGCCCTTAAGCCCTGTCTTATCAATTACCGAATTATATAATGCCTTTTGCCATTCATAAGTAGGGGAGCCGTCTTTTATAGACTTGTATACGATAGCGATTACTCCGCCGCCGCTTCTTCCGTTTATACCTGCGTTATGGTGAATTGATAAATAAAAATCGGCACCGAATTTGTTTGCCTTGTCTGTTCGTTGTTTTAAAGGTATATCGCGGTTGCCCGAAGTATCGTCAAGTCTAATAAGGCTATAACCCGAATATCCGCTTAATTTTTCCTCTATTTTTCTGCAAATACGGGAATTTAAAACCCATTCCCTCGTTTCGTTTGCATCAATGGACTTTAAACATCTTTTTCCGCTTGTGTTTATTCCGTGTCCTGCATTAAGTGCTATTTTAAACATACTTTTCTCCTTACTTTGTTGGTAGTTTTATCGTTTGGTTGTATAAATCGGTAGCGACATCGTTACCGCCTAATTTATGGTACGCTTTGTATTCTTTTTCGAGTGCTTCCCTCGCATATATAGGTATTTCACCCCTTTGCGTGTACTTGTCAAATGACCTTATAATTTCGGCTCTGAGTAAGCATTGAAGACCGCTTTTTAATGCTCTGTTTTTTGAAATCAGGGTGCCTATATATGTAAAAAAACTTCCCATAACGGCAGGGAATGCCCATTTGATTATAAAATCAATCATTTTTATCTTCCTTTTTGGTGTTGTTTAAATTGACATTTTGAGAATTTTGATATGATTTAGAATTTTCATTTGCGGCAATTATGAGAGCCCTTCTGATTTTTAAAAGCAAATCGGTCATATTTCTTCAACCTTTCCTGCAACAACAACTCCGTTACTTATGGAAATTTCCCAAGTTTCACCGTTTGATATAACAGGCGGAGTGCCTATGTATTTAGATATTGGAAGAATTATGCTTATATTACCGCTTGTGGCAGTAGTAATTTTTATTAAACAGTCAAAATCTCCTTGAGGTGCTATAGCATTCAAATTGCTTACATTATTACCAACAAAAATGGCATTGTCCTCTAAATAGACAGTACCGCCTGTGAATGTAATTACTTTTGTTTTGTCTGCCTTTTCGGAAATTGCCTCAGAAACTGCTTTTCCGCTTTGTGCGTTTTCGCTGTCGGCTGAAAACTCCTGCTCTACAATCTGCACGGCACTGTCTGCTTTTGCAAGACTTGCTTGAACGGCTCGGCTAAGGTCATATTTCGGGATTCCCAAATCTTCGTCATATTCGTATGCTCCTATATCTTCGCAGGTGAGAGAAAAATTATGTGTGAGCGGTATACCGTTAATTGTTAAGGTTTTTGGAACAAATTTGCTGAATGCCTCTTCTTTGGTATAAAATTCAGGGATGTCAATCCATGTCGTGTCATAATTAAGGAAAGTCTTTTTTGCGAGTATCTGTCCCTGCCTTCCCCCGACGGGAACACCTTTGCCGTTAAATGCTCCGCTAGAGGCATCGTCCTTTACAGATACAGCCATATTGTAAGCAAGTCTTGCTATTTCAAGCATTTGCCTTACAACGGAAGGCGTCGGGTCAATAGGTACTAAATCTCCGCAACCGCTTTCAATTACGGCAACGGCTTCGGCTGAAGATGTAATTACCGTATAATCTTTTTCGCCGAAAACCGAGATATAAAAGCCGGACGCTTTGATTACCTCTTGCGGAACGAAGCAAACATTATCACCTAAATACATACTGTTGCCATTTTGCATAACAACATAGTATTCCTTTGAACCGTACTTAAATACGGCGGTTTTAAGGGTATCATCCCAATCAGAGTCGAAATTGAATTTAACGGTTAAGAACCTTGAACTGTCGGAAATGACCTCGCTGTATTCAAGGCTTAAAGTTTGACCCGTAACATTAGCAATAATCATAGTTGTTTCTCCTTTTCTTGTGTGCACCGAGAAAATTATAGGAGCGATATTTGCGACATTCACCGACAAAACAGCAAGTCGAGAGGCTCGACACCTATGATGTCAGAGGGCAGACATTGCATAGAAAAAGCAACCGATTTACAAATTAGCAAATCGGTTGCTTTATGTTCCGCTGTTTTTTTATAGCCACTTTTCACATAAAATAATCATCTTCAATTTTAAAAAGTTTTTTAAACCACTTTTTTATCTTATTTCTTTTTAGTCGCCAGTCATATTCAGGAAAACAATACAAAAAATAATCGCACTCATCACAACAACACTCATATTCGGGATGTTCGCCGTTGCCTAAACATTTGCGACCTTGTCTGCTTGGTGTAAGCGGTATGCCGGTTACATCAATTATTTGTTTTCTTCTCATATTTTTCACCTCACAATAAAAAAGCACATCCCCGAAGAGATGTGCCGAAAAAGTGTTTCTCCAGGTCGTTGCCATACGAAAACCCCATAGAGGAATTAAGGAGAACACCTTTTACCAAGGTATTTTCCCTCTATAAGGCTATTAAATTCGTATGGCAATGTTATTTTACCATATCAAAATAAAAATGTAAAGATAAAAAAGGTATGAGCGAAAAATCACCCATACCTTATAATAAAATACTTTATTCGTTGTTTGATATATTAAATTATTTTACACTTTCAGCAAACTTTAAAAATGAAGCAAGACCTTCTTTTGTTCGCTTAAATACTCCTGCGTGTTCAAGTACCTTTGAGAAAACAATTCCTATTTCGTCATTTATTATTTTATCAATATTGTCCTTGTTTATGTCATTGTACTTGTTTTTAATTTCATAGGTCCAATCGGCATGTTTTGAAAGAACTTGGTCATTTCTAATATCTTTACCGGAAAGAATGGCACTCTTTAAATCGGTCATTTCGTTTTTAAGGCGAGCCGGAAGAACCGCAAGTCCCATAACTTCAATAAGTCCTATGTTTTCCTTTTTAATGTGGTGAAGTTCGGAATGCGGGTGGAAAACACCAAGCGGATGTTCTTTTGTAGTTATGTTGTTTCTAAGCACCAGGTCAAGTTCAAAGTTTTCGCCGTTCTTTCTTGCAATAGGCGTAATCGTATTGTGCGGTACACCGTCTGTTTCAGCAAAGATAAAAGCATCTTCGTCGGTGTAATGACGCCAATTATCGAGAATTTTAGAGGCAAGTTCAATAATTCTGTCGGTGTTATCAGACGAAAGCCTTATAACCGACATAGGCCATTTTAAAATACCGGCACCTACATCTTCAAAACCTTCAAAAGAAAGAGGAGTTTCGATTTTTGCCTTTGCCATAGCAAATGTATAATGACCGCCCTGAAAATGGTCGTGGCTTAAAATAGAACCGCCTACAATAGGCAGGTCGGCATTGGAACCGACAAAGTAGTGAGGGAACTGCTTAACAAAATCAAAAAGTTTTCTGAATGTGCCCGGGTTTATCGACATCGGAGAATGTTCGCCGTTAAATACGATACAATGCTCATTATAATAAACATAGGGCGAGTATTGGAAAAACCAGTCGCTGTCGTTTATTCTTACAGGTATTATACGGTGATTTTGTCTTGCAGGGAAATTCATTCTTCCTGCATAGCCCTCGCATTCTTTACATAAAAGACACTTGGGATAACCTGCCTGCGGGGCATTTTTTGCCGCCGCAATGGCTTTTGGGTCCTTTTCGGGCTTTGAAAGGTTTATAGTTATATCAAGTGTGCCGTATTCTGTTTCTGCTTCCCATTTTAAATCTTTCTTTATGCGGTAGCGTCTTATATAATCGCTGTCGCAACTGAAATTATAATAATAGTCGGTTGCAGTTTTGGGAGATACTTTATAGAGTTCGTAGAACTTATTTGTAACATAAGACGGCAAGGGAAGAAGAGCACCCATAAGTTTGGTGTCAAACAAATCTCTTGCGGTGATATTATCTTCGATAATGCCCTTTTCTACTGCAAAGTCCAACAATTCTTTTAATGTTTCTTCGAGATTGACATCTGAAAAATTTTCACTGCACTCAAATTCGTCAATATTTAAAATTTCTAAAATGCGATTTGTTACATAAATTTCGTCCCGTTTATTAAGCAAACCTTTTTCAATTCCGTAACAAACTAATTTTTTAATGCTTTCTTGTATCATATAAAACTCCAAACTATTCAATAACTGGTTGTGATGTGCCTTTATCTGCAATGCAAACCCATGAATTACCGGCATTGACCTTTAATTTGTTGCCGTTTAAATCGGTAAACCTGAAAGCGTTTTTTGCATCGCCTTTTGACCATTTGATTTTTGCATAAGAACCGTTTGAGAAATAGTATCCGTCTCCGCCGATAAGGTCAACCTGACGGTGGTATCCGTCCGAATAATCTCTGATATTTGTCAAAAGTACAAAGAGGTTTTTAACATCGGTTGTATCCTTTGTTACATAGTCTGTTCTTACGGTTGTGCCAAAAGAACGGGTGTACTTTTGCTTATTGGTATCATAATTGAATACGGTTTTATAACTTGTAGAGAAACTAACGCTTATTTTGTTGGCTGCTCCGTCGGTTAAAGAAACTTCTTCGCCTTCTTTGGCAAAATCCTGCCAAGAATCGTTATTGTCGGCGGTTGTTCTTATCTTTTTATCTTTAATTCCTTCAAGGAGTTTATCTCCGAAAGTATAAAGGGTGTGTTCACTTGCAAGACCGTTCGGTATTCTTTTTCCTCCGCAAACACCGGGTCCTATTGATATATGGTCAATATCTTTAAGATGCGGAGTACAGTATTTCGGGTCCTGTCCGCAATGGATATAAACGGCATCATGACCTAAAGAAAGGTCAACATAAGGATATCTTGCAGAACGAACAGTACCGAGTTGGTTTACGGCGGTAATATCCTTAAATATCGCTAAAAGACGGGTAATTCCGCCCTCAACTTCGGTTTCGTAAACTATATCAGCCTTGTTGACACCTGTTTGAACAGGTTGAGCGATATTTATGTTATTTATCATAACACCTACCGGACGGCAATCGAGTTTATCCTTGTCTATTTCAAGACCGGTAAGCGGATTTATTGAGTTTTCTTTCTTCTCTTCTTTCTCTATAACAATATCCGAAGAATTGTCGGTATCTGCATCGGTGTCGGCTTCCTTCTTTTTAAGCAGGGAACAACCTGTAAGCGATAGCATTGTCAAGCATAGTAATAAAGCAATTATTTTTTTCATTTCCCATTTGGCCTCCAAAAGCAATTTAAAAATATTATACTCCTATAACGGTATCTTTTCAAGATGAAATAGGGATAATTTTCAAAAAATTACTTCTAAAAAATATATAGCCGAATTTTGTTTACTTTGAGAAATACTTGTGATATAATATGAGAAATATGTTGTCGGGGGAATGAATATGAATTTTTTTGAAGAACTCTCAAAATACGATAAAGATGTTGCCGCATCTTGCGAAAGAGAACTTAACAGACAAAGGGGTAATATCGAACTTATTGCATCTGAGAATATAGTTTCAAAGGCTGTTTTGTTAGCGGCAGGCGGTGTTCTTACAAATAAATATGCCGAAGGCTATCCGTCTAAACGCTATTATGGCGGTTGTGCCTTTGTAGACGAGGTCGAAGAAATCGCAAGAAACAGGGCTAAAAAACTTTTTGGGGCAGAACATGCCAATGTTCAACCTCATAGCGGAGCAAATGCAAATCTTGCTGTATTCTATGCTCTTTTAAAACCAGGCGATACTGTTATGGGTATGAATTTAAGCGAGGGCGGACATTTGTCTCACGGCTCTCCTGTTAATATTTCAGGCAGTTATTTTAATGTTGTCCCTTATGGCGTAAACCCCGTAACCGAAATGATTGATTACGATAAAATGAGAGAAATTGCAATCGAGAATAAGCCTAAACTTATAGTTGCAGGTGCTAGTGCATATTCAAGAATAATCGATTTTAAAAAGTGCAGGGAAATAGCCGACGAGGTTGGAGCATATTTGTTGGTTGATATGGCTCATATTGCCGGTCTTGTTGCTGCCGGACTTCACCCGTCTCCCGTTCCTTATGCCGATGTTGTTACAACTACGACGCATAAGACGCTTCGCGGACCCCGTGGCGGTATGATTCTTTGCAAAGAAGAATTGGCGGCAAAAATAGATAAGGCTATTTTCCCCGGAACTCAGGGCGGTCCGCTTATGCATATTATTGCCGCAAAAGCAGTAGCACTCGGAGAGGCATTGACTGACGAATTTAAGGCTTACCAACAGCAAATAGTAAAAAATGCTTCGGTTCTTTGCGGAAAACTTATGGACAGGGGTATTGATATAGTTACCGGCGGAACGGATAATCATTTAATGCTCTTAAAACTTACCAAAAGCGGAATAACCGGAAAAGAACTTGAAAAAAGACTTGACGATGTTCATATTACCGCTAATAAAAATACAATTCCGGGAGAACCGCTCAGTCCGTTTATTACAAGCGGTCTTCGTGTAGGAACACCTGCTGTAACATCAAGAGGTTTCAAGGAATCCGAAATGCTTAAAGTCGGCGATTTTATTGCCGATATAATTGAAGATTTTGACGGCAATAAAGATAGGGTGTTAAGCGAAGTAACCGAACTTTGTGCTAAGTTCCCGATATACTAAAAAACATTGACAAAAAGGTATAAAACAACTATAATATACTAAAAATAAACCTCGTCGAAATCAGACGAGGTTTTTATCCATTTGAAAAAGGGAGGCGACTGTATTGGAAGAGAAAATTTTAGAACTTATAGAGCAGAGAAAATTCAGCGTTCTTAAAGCAATGCTTTCGGATATGAATGCTGCCGATATAGCGCTTATCTTTGAAGAAATTGACGAAAAGGATATTCCGGTAGTTTTCCGTATTTTGCCGAAAGAACTTGCGGCTGATGTTTTCGTTGAAATGGATTCCGATATGCAACAGTTGCTTATCGAAGCATTCAGTGATAAAGAACTTCGAGAAGTTATGGACGAACTTTTCATGGATGATACCGTTGATATTATCGATGAAATGCCCGCCACGGTTGCAAAGCGTATTTTAAAGCAGACCGATGCTAATACAAGGCGAATGATAAATCAACTTCTTGCCTATCCTGACGATAGTGCCGGAAGCATTATGACAACCGAGTATATAGACCTCAAAAAGGATATGACGGTTGATATGGCATTTGATAGAATTCGCAAAATAGGTTTCGATACCGAAACGATTTATGCTTGTTATGTTACCGATAACAGCAGGAAACTTTTGGGTATAGTATCGCTTAAAGACCTGCTTCTTAACCCAAAAGACGAAGTAATTTCAAATATAATGAACGAAAATGTTATTTTCGTTAATACTCTTGACGATAAGGAAAAGGTTGCAAACGACTTTGAAAAGTATGACCTTCTCGCTATGCCGGTTGTCGATAAGGAAAACCGCCTCGTCGGAATAGTTACGGTCGATGACGCTATCGATGTAATGAAAGAAGAGGTTACCGAAGATATTGAAAAGATGGCGGCTATTTTACCGAGTGAACACAGTTATTTTAAAACCGGTGTTTTTGAAACATTTAAAGCAAGAATACCGTGGCTGTTGCTCCTTATGATTTCTGCTACCTTTACGGGAGCCATTATAAGCGGTTTTGAAGAAAAACTGACTATTTATGCCGGTCTTATTGCATTTATTCCTATGCTTATGGATACGGGCGGTAACAGTGGTTCACAGGCTTCTGTTACGGTCATTCGTAGTATTTCGCTTGGAGATATTGAATTTTCGGACATTTTAAGGGTTTTATGGAAAGAAATAAGGGTGGCGTTTTGTTGTAGTATTTGCCTTGCGGCGGTCAATGCAATAAAACTGTTTTTGGTTGATTATTTAATGCTGAAAACATTCAGGGGCGACCCTCATGCTTTTGCCGAAATCGGAATAGTTTGTTTAACACTTTTCTGTACGGTTATAGTTGCAAAAATTGTCGGTTGCAGTTTACCTATTCTTGCTAAAAAGTTGGGCTTTGACCCTGCTGTTATGGCAAGTCCCCTTATTACAACAATAGTTGATGCTATATCGCTTATAATTTATTTCAGTTTTGCTTCTGCTATTTTGGGAGCATAAAGGAGGATAAAATGGATACTTTTTTTGAACAAATAGTGCCGATTAAAAAAACGGCAAAAGATTATCTTGCTATTTTTGGAATTTGGTTTGCGGCATTGCTGCTTAGTTTTTTGGCAATCGCATTTCTTCCGCCGAGTGTTTTTGCACTTTCCATTGCACTTATATTTATTATTTTTTACGGTGCATTCATGCTCTCAAAAAGGCTCTTTATTGAATACGAATATATCGTAACAAACGGAACTCTTGATGTCGATAAAATTATTGCCAAAAGCAGTCGAAAAAGAGTAATGAGTATTGAAATCAAGGATGTATCCTCGGTCGAAAAGTATAATCCTAACAAAAAGTCCCCGGTGGGCACCGAAAAAGAGGTTATCGCCTGTAACAAAGATGACCGGAATGCTTTTTGTATGGTTATTTCTAAAGAGGGTAAAGGAAAGCAGATTTTGGCTTTTTCGCCCGACGATAGAATAAAAGAGGGTATTTTAAAATCTTTGCCGAGATTTTTAAGCAATTCGGCTTTTAAATAAGGAGAACATAGGTCGTCATGAATATACTTAGTATAAGTCAGATTAGGGCGGCGGAAAAGGATGCCGTTTCAAACGGCATTTTTTCTTTTAAAGATTTAATGCAAAATGCCGCCAAGGGTGCTTTTGAATATCTGAACGAAAGAATAATTGACGGGATTGAAAACATCTGCATTGTTTGCGGTAACGGTAATAACGGCGGAGACGGTTTGGTACTCGCAAAAATGCTTAAAGATAGCGGGAATAATGTTTCGCTTGTTTTTCCGAACGGTCTGCCAAAGACAGAACCCGCAACCGAATTTTTAAGTTTAACCGAAGAGATAAATGTAATAAACAGCATTCCTTTGAAATGCGATATTTTAATTGATGCTCTCTTTGGTATCGGATTTAACAGACCCCTTGACGAGTACGGCAATAGTATAATAGACAAAATGAATAGGTGCGATGCTTTTAAGGTTGCACTTGATGTTCCAAGCGGTGTAAATGGCGACGGCGAGTTTGCGGAAAAAGCCTTTTATGCCGATTTAACACTTACATTTATTGCCTTAAAACCTTGTTTTGTTCTCCCTAAAACTAATGATTTTTGCGGTAAAGTTAATGTCATTGATATAGGTATAACCGCTTCTGAATACTCCTTTAAAACAACCGAAAGACCTCAAAAATCAAGAAAGAATAAAAATTCTCATAAGGGAACTTTCGGCACCGTTTTGACCGTTACGGGGAGTTACGGAATGTGCGGTGCTTCGATACTTTCTTCAAAATCGGCACTTGTAAGCGGAGTAGGAATTGTAAAAAGTTTCGTTTGCGATAAGAATTATTCTGCATTTACATCGGCTGTCCCGGAAGCCGTTACAATTCCCTGTGAAACTTTTATAAGCGGAGCACCTATGATACCCGATAGGCAACTCATTTCTGAAATCGGAAGTGCCGATTCGTTGCTATTAGGATGTGGTCTTGGTACAAGCAATGAAGCAAAGGATATTGTAAAGCGGGTGCTTGAATTTACAAACATTCCTACGGTTATTGACGCCGATGGAATAAATATAGTATCGGAAAACATAGAATTATTAAAGAAAATGAAAGTTCCTAAAATTATAACTCCTCACCCGAAAGAGATGGCAAGACTTTGTAAAACCACGGTGTCTGAAATTGAAAAAAACAGAGTTGAAATTGCAAAAAGGGTTGCCATAAATACAAATTCTGTTGTAGTTCTAAAAGGTGCAAATACCATCATCGCATCACCTGACGGCGAAATTTTCTTTAATATGACCGGCAACATCGGTTTGGCAACCGGCGGAAGCGGTGATGTTTTGGCAGGTATGATAACGGCTCGTCTTTGCCTTGGAGAATTACCGTTGACGGCAGCAAAAAATGCCGTTTGGTTGCATGGGTATGCCGCCGATAGATTGCTTAAAAAGTATACTTTTGAGGGAATCTTACCGAGTGATATAATTGCGGAACTTAAAACTATTTGAGTTTTAGGAGATGCTTTATGAAAAGATTTTCGGTACTTTTATTCTGTTTTATTGTTTTTCTTTGCGGTTGCAGTATGAAAAAAGATGTAAAAATAAATACGGCTCTTATGTCTTTTGATTGCTATATAGAAAGAGAAGACGAAAAATATACCGTTAATATGGTAACAGGAGAAGAAATAAGCACTATAACGGCGACAATTACAAAACCCCAAAACCTTAACGGTATGAAATATATCTTGGAAAATGGTAATTTATCGGTCCGGTATAAAGATATTCATATAAATCCGGATTTAAAGGAAATGCCCGAAGAAAATGCTGTAATTTCGGTTATGAATGTGATAAAAGACTGTCATAATAAAGAGGCTAAAGAAAATGACGGCAATTATGATTATAACGGCAGTTTGGGAGATAATGAGTATTGCGTTGCGGTTTCTCCTACAGGGCTACCTCTCGGCATCAGCATAAATTCGCTTGGAATTACGGTTCAAATTAAAAATTTAACCCTTGTAAAATAGTAAAATCGGTGTTATCATATAAGTAATAAAAAATGGGAGGTCTTGGTATGAAATCATTTTTAAAGTTTATCGGAGCAATAGCATCAATTCTTGCTCTTTTTGTTGCCTTAATTTCCGTTTCGGATAAGTTTTTGAAAAAAGATTATTATATTTGCGACCAACCGGATGATAAAAATTAATTTGGGGATGAAAAGATGTCAGTATTGGTAACCGGCGGTGCCGGATACATAGGAAGCCATACCTGTGTTGAAATGTTAGATGCAGGGTATGATGTGGTAGTTGTCGATAACCTTGATAACAGTTCAAAAGAGTCTTTAAACCGTGTTGAGACGATAACGGGAAAAAAGGTTAAATTTTACGAAAACGATGTCAGGGATAAGCAGGGCTTAAGAAAGATTTTTTCGGAAAATAAAATCGAGGCGGTTATTCATTTTGCCGGTCTTAAAGCCGTTGGAGAATCTGTTAAAAAGCCTATGATGTATTATTCTAATAATATTGACAGCACCTTGGTGCTTATTGATGTTATGAACGAATTCGGTGTCAAAAAAATCGTTTTCTCTTCTTCGGCAACGGTTTACGGTGTCGCAAAAGAAATGCCGCTTAAAGAGGGTATGCCTACGGGTGCTATCAACCCTTACGGCAGAACTAAACTCTTTATTGAAGAAATTCTCCGTGATTTGTATGTTTCGGATAATGAATGGTCTATCGCCCTTCTTCGCTACTTTAATCCTATTGGTGCCCATAAGTCGGGAATAATAGGAGAAGACCCTAAGGGAATTCCTAATAACCTTATGCCGTATATCGCTCAGGTTGCCGTCGGAAAACTTGAAAAGCTTCATGTTTTCGGAAACGATTATAAAACTGTTGACGGTACCGGTGTTCGTGATTATATCCATGTTGTTGATTTGGCGAAAGGTCATGTAAAGGCAGTAGAGTATGTCCTTGAAAATAAGGGTTGCGAGGAAATTAACTTGGGAACCGGCAACGGTACAAGTGTTTTAGAACTTCGTGATGCATTCGTAAAGGCATCCGGTGTGGATATTCCTTATGTTATAGACCCTCGCCGTCCCGGCGACCCGGACGAGGTTTATGCCGATGCAAATAAGGCAAAGGAACTTCTCGGCTGGACTGCCGAACTCGGAGTAGACGAGATGTGTGAAGATACTTGGCGTTGGCAGAGTCAAAATCCTAATGGATACGGTGCATAAAAACAATAAATTAAGGCACGGGAAACCCCGTGCTTAATATTTCCGTCCGTGGCGCAGTTGGATAACGCAGCA